>NZ_CAURPW010000024.1 GCF_963526985.1 uncultured Campylobacter sp. | reverse complement strand
CAAGCTCGAGGCTAGGCGACGAGAGGTCGTTTATGGTGAATTTTCACTACAATTTTTAATTAAAACGTAAAAGCGATAGGTTATCCTATCGCTTTTTACTGATTTTAAAACCGCTTCATCCATCGCGCTCCAAAAGCTAAAAACTTAGTGTCAATGACTTGGCTTTGACTGCGGGATGGATAAAATTTCAAATTTAACATCCTTTTATAAGCTTTAAAAAATGCCCCCAAACACATCTCTTTAAATTGACCGCCGAGCCTTTAGCGGCAAATTCTATCTATATTCGATAATTAATATTAAATTTATTCCATATTAGTTATTATTTGCGAAGAAAGATTGATAACTTAAATCAATATTAAGTATTCTAAAGGATTTTATATGGTTGTTTCAAAAAATAAAGCTTTTGCGCCTATTGTTTCGCTAGTATGCGCAATAAATTTACAAGCCGTAGATAATATAAATTTAGAAGAGGTCGTAGTCACTGCTAGCGGTTTTTCGCAAAGTATTAAAAACGCACCCGCCAGCATATCAATCGTTAAAAATGACGACCTGGCAAAAGATAGCTTCACCTCGCTTCACTCTATCGCTTCAAAAGCTCCAGGGGTTAGCGTTATAGGCGGCGAGGACGGGCCCGCCAGCGGTATCTCGATCCGCGGCATGGAAGGTTCGCAAACGCTAGTTCTCATAGACGGCAAGAGAGTAAATTCGAGCGCGGCCAATCCAAAAGGCGGTGCCGGTGATATGAACTCAAATTTTATCCCGCCGGTTGAGGCGATAGAACACATCGAGATCATCAGAGGACCGATGAGTTCGCTTTACGGTAGCGATGCGGTGGGCGGGGTCATAAACATCATCACGAAGAAAAATTTCGATAAATTTAGCGGCTCCGTGAGTATATCCGGTATCGCGCAGGCTCATAGCGGCATCGGCTCGCAGCGCCAAGCTGACTTTTATCTTAACTTCCCGCTTCTTAACAAATACCTCGGCCTTCAGCTTTGGGGCTACAAAAAGTTACGCGACGAGGATAGCTATCCGGGCGGCTATCAAGAAAGCGACAAGAAAAACTTTAGCGCCAAACTATGGATCACGCCCGACGAATACAATAAATTTTATCTCCTAGCCTCCCAAGAACGCCACGAATACTCTAGGACCGTCGGCAAGACGGCAACCGTAAGGACAAACAGGCTGTTAAATAGCTACGACTACAAAAAAGATAGCTACGGAGTAGGATACCTGGGAAATTTTGAAAATTTAAATGCCGACGTGAGCTACATTTACGATCAGACGAAGCGAACAAGCCTCTTTGATAGCTTAACGCCGGCTGAAGTCAAAAACCACAACTTTAACTCCAAATTTAGCACCTTCCTGGATTCGCATACGCTAACTTTCGGCTATGATTTTAGCAAACAGACGACAAAAACCACATTTATCGTATCAAATTCAAGTAGAAGCGTGCTACGAAACCCAAAAGCCTACTCCATGAAAGAGCATGCGGCATTTTTAGAAGACGAGTGGGAAATTTTAGACGACAAGCTTTATTTGACGCTGGGCGGTCGCTTCACGCATAACGAATTTTTCGACGATCATCTCTCGCCGCGTGCGTATCTAGTTTACAATCTAAGCGACAACTGGACGCTAAAAGGCGGCGTAGCAACAGGATATAAGACGCCGAACGTCAATCAGATCTCGCCGGAAGTCGGCACCATACAAGGCGGCTGGAGGATAGTAGATTTCGGTAATGCAGACCTAAAACCCGAAAAGAGCCTAACTTATGAAATCGGCGCTTACTACGATAGCGGCAACGATTTCAGAGGTTCGGTTACTCTATTTAGAAACGAGTTTAAAGATAAAATCCTAGATACCGACGGCAGCAGCATAAACCGTATTCCGGCATTTGGCTCGTGCGCTACGGCTCCGCACGTAAACTGCCCGGGCTGGGGAACTTACTTTAACATCGACGGTGCAGACGTCTGGGGCATCGAGCTTAGCGCAGACTACGACATACTAAAAAATCTAAATTTGCGCGGCAACTACACATACAACAACTCCAAAATCAAAACCGGCGATCCGACGATTAATACCCCAAACGGCCCGGTCAAATTTAGCCAGACCAATCTTGGCCGACTAGACGGCAAATCTCTGACTGCAACGCCCGAGCATGCGGCAAATTTGACGCTAACGTATAAGCCTATCGCAAGCGTGAGCACCTTTGCCGGAGCAAACTACGAGAGCGAGCTAACCAGCGTTAAATTCGGTCCCGGCAACAAAGTAAGCGAAAACGACAAGAAGCTTTTTACCGTCGATTTGGGTGCTAGCTGGGAAGTAAATAAAAATTTAAGCTTAAATTTGACCGCTTATAATATCTTTGATAATATTCGCTACGACGAGGGAATGGCCGATGACGGCAACTATTACTGGTATCCTGAAGAGGGTAGGAGATTTTGGTTTAAGGTAAGCGCGAAGTGGTAAGGATTGTTAAATTATTTTTGGGAGCTTTGATTATGATTAGTATAGCCAACGCAAAGCCTACTCAATACATAGAGCCGATAGATGAAAGCGTTTATCGGCTTTTTGATGTAAAATACTCCATACTAGAAAACGCGGGCGGAGAAATATATAAAATTTTTCAAGCCGTCCCGAAAAACCGCAACTTTTATCCAAAAGCGATTTTTATGCTCGATGCAAATGCGCAATTTTCCGTGTTGCTTAATTTATTCAGAAATTTTACTTCTAGCGGTAGCGTGCCGCTTATCATAGGCGTCGGATACGATACGCCGCTAGCTTACGATACTGCAAGGCGAACAAAGGACCTAACGCCGTTAGTCCAAGGCGACGAATACGAGCAAGGCGGCAATGCGGACAAATTTTATAAATTTATAAAAGAGAGGCTAATGCCGTTTGTGGACAAGGAATACGATATAAAAAATAGCGAAAAAATATTTTACGGCCACTCTTTCGGCGGACTATTTTTAGTTTATTCGCTTTTACAAAACGACGGTATATTTGATGAGTTTTTTGTAGCTTCTCCGTCTCTTTGGTGGGGAGATTCAAAAATTATAAAGGACGCCTTAGATAACGACGGCAAACTAAAAATTGGATTAAAGGCGAGCTTTATAAGACTTAGCGTAGGAGAATTAGAAAAAAGAGCGGGCAAAACGGACAAAGAAAATATACTAAAAGCGGCCGATTTAGCTGAAATTCTAAAAAAGTCGGGCGTCAAATACGAATTTAAAATCTACGAAGGGCAAGGACACGGCGACGTAATACCGCTAGTACTAAAAGATATCGTAAAGCATGTAAGCGAATAATATTTTAACTCTTTGTTATTCAAAGTTAGCGGCTACTAAAGTCTCATAATAGGCCAAATTTAGATTTTTATCCAAATTTGGCCTAAAATTTTAATCTTCTTCTTTTGCGATTCCGTCTTTTGCAAAGGCTTGCATAAAGCGTAGTATTCTAGCTTTTTCTTCGTCGTTTATTTTAGCAAATGTTTGCATAGCGGTTAGATATGCATCCCATTCGTTCATCAAATGCTCTTTTGGTTTATGAGCCGCGTGGCATGAGCTGCAAGTGTCATAATAAACAAGCTCGGCCTCTTCCCATGAGGCGTAGCTATTTCCATTTAACTTTTTACTGTCTATTAGGTACTGCGCCTTCGGCTTTGCCTCTTGATTTTTAAGCATCAAAAAGGTTATCAACGGATCTTTTTTGTAGGCTAAGATATTTTTGCTATCGGTAACCTCTCCGCTAACTTCGATAAGCGATAAATCACCCTCTTGCTTTATAAATTTTACGGGCGTACCTTCGTAAATTTCACCTACGACCTCTTTGGTTTTAGGATCAAGCAAATCGGCCTTGATATCAAAGATAAACATATCTTTTGCAAAAACAAAATTTGCCAAAACCGCCGCTAAAAATAGAATTTTTCTCATTTATGCTCCTTTTATTATCGGTGTTTTAATGCCGGCATAAGCCTTGGCATCAACTTTTTTGACAGCCACCAAGCAGGTATTTATAGAAGTGGCTTGTGCCATAGTCGAAGTAGGTCTTGAGCTGGTTAATAAATTTACGTGCCCTGCGTTACATCTCGGGTTTTCATCTGTTAAATTTTCAGGATCATACCAAGCGCCTTCGTTTATAGACACGACGCCCCTCATAATATCTTTGCTTACGACGGCACCTGCTAAAATTCTACCCCTGTCGTTATAGACTTCAACCGTATCGCCGTCTTTTATGCCAAATTTCTTAGCATCTTCATCGTTTATAAGCACAGGCTCTCTATTTCCTACTTTATATGCTTTTCTTACAAAAGAGTTATCAAGCTGAGAGTGGATGCGATATTTTGGGTGCGGACTTAGCAGATGAAGCGGATATTGCTTTGTAAGTTCGCCATTACCAAGCCATTCTGCAGGCTCAAACCACATAGGATGTCCCTTAAAATCATCAAGTTTATAATCAGCGAATTTTTGCGAGAAAATTTGAATTTTACCCGTTTCCGTAGCCAGTTTATTTGCTACCGGATCAGCTCTAAATGCGGAGTGGCGAACAAATTTCTTTGCCTCTTCACCAGGCTCAAAGTACACGTATCCTTTTTCCCAAAATTCATCAAAACCTACGTAATTAACGCAATCGCTTCTTTCGTAAAAGCTTCTTATGATCTCCTCTTTGCTCTTGCCGCTTGTAAATTTGCGATGCTCTTTTTCGCCCACCATTTTTGCCATCTGAGCAAAAACGTCATAATCGTTTCTAGCTTCAAAAAGCGGCTCTACAACCTTTCTCATCGCATAAACATAATCTTGCGAATAAGAGCCGCCATAGCTTATATCGTCTCTTTCGAGCGGAGTCGTAGAAGGAAGCACTATATCGGCCATCTTTGCCATCGGCGTCCACCAAGGCTCATGAACCACCACGGTATCAAGCTTGCGGATAGCCTTTATAAGTTCATTTGTATCTGGATGGTGTCCCAAAACGGTTGCGCCCGTTATATACATGACTTTGATATCTGGATATGTTATCTCAGAACCTTTAAATTTAATCTTTTTACCAGGATTTAGCAAAGCTTCGCTAACTCTTGAGGCCGGGATTTTTGCATCTACTTTGTTTTTACCTTGCGGCAGGCCTACCGGCAAACTAACGCCCGAAAACGCTTGTCCGCCGCCGCTATAATGCATAGAAAATCCAAATCCTCCGCCAGGGAGACCAACTTGTCCTATCATCGAAGCAAGCACCATAAGCATCCAGTCGGCCTGCTCTCCGTGATGGGCTCTTTGCATAGCCCAGTTGCCTGCTAAAAATGTACGATTTTTTACAAAAGTATCGACAAGCGCTTTTATAATGCCCTCTTCAACACCCGTTATCTTTGCTGCCCAGGCAGGAGTTTTTTCTACCATGTCTTCGCTCTTACCAAGTAGATAAGGCAGGAATTTATCAAATCCAAAAGTGTATTTTTCGATAAATTCTTTATCGTATTGATTGCTTGTATATAGATAATGGCACATTCCAAGCATAAGCGCCACGTCGGTATTTGGGCGAATTTTAATCCACTCAGCGTTAAATTTCTTAGCAATTTCCGTGTATTGCGGATCAATCGTGATAAATTTTATTCCAGATTTTGCATATTTTTCAAAATAAGGATTATTTCCGCGATTTGCTATTTTGTAGTCGATTTGGTTTCATTTAAATAAATCGGCGCCCCACATTACGTAAACTTTCGTATTTTCAAGCATTACTTCATGTGCGGTTTGAGGAGAATAAACTTCCAAATCTCCAACGATAGTTGCATTTACTCTGCCCGCAGCACCGTTACTATACTCGCCGTCAGTTCCTACTGCTCCGCCAAAAACGGTATTAAAAAATCTACCCGCCACGGAGTTGCAGTTGTGAAGAAGACCTGGATGCCCCCAGCCACCATAGCTTGCATTATAAATTTCGTCCGTCTTGACGCTTTGAAGCTTTTTAACTATTAGCTTCATCGCCTCATCCCAACTTACTCTCACAAATTCCTCTTTGCCGCGAAGCTCGGGAGTGTTTTTACCTTCTAGGTAGCTTTTTCTAACGCAAGGATATTTTATTCTGGTATCAGAATAAACCCTATCTATCCATGCCTCGTTTCCGGGATATTTGGGGTCTTTGTCGGATACCTGCGGTCTAATTTTCACTATCTTTCCGTTTTCGTCGACGTCGGCGTAAAACGCACCTAAATTTGAAGCGTGCGGTATGCTTTTAATCTTGCTCTCCTTGGCCATAAGGGGATTTGAGCAAACTACTGCCGTAGCCGCAGCAGATGTCTTTAAAAAATCTCGTCTTGAAATTGACATTTTGTCTCCTTAAATTTCAAAATTTCGCCGCAATTATATTAAATAAATTCATTTTAATTTCATTTTTAAAATTAAATTTAGCTTATTTATTGGATAATAAATCAAATTAAACTTATAAGGATTTTAAATTACATCAAGAATAAAAAGGCTTCAAAAGCTCTGTGTGTTAGTTGTTTGCGATGACAAGAATTTAATTGAAAAAATAAAGCTACATAAAGATAAATTTTTAAATTTATATTTTATAAATTTTGATTACTTTTTGAATTTTTATCTTAATTGCAATACAAATTTAGATGTCGTAATTATCGATCTGGACCCTTTATTTGAGAGTAAAGAAGAAATTGATTTCTTTAATATTTCATCCATCTCGCCGAATCAAAAATTTATATTTTTAGCAAAAAACAAAAAAGTCTATTCTAAAATTTTAAAAAATTTTCACGGCGGAAGTTCTGCTATATTATTTAAGCCTATTAAAACAAGCGTTTTGCTCGATAGTATCGATATGCTGTCTCCTAGCCAAGAGACAAGCTTTTTAATGCTAAACAAAGAAATTAAGATAAATCTCGAAAAAGAGCAAATTTATAAAAATAACGAACAAATTTTCCTAACAAATTTACAGCATAAGCTGATCTTGCTCCTAGCCCAAAACGTAAATAATATAACCACCTTTTCAATGATAGAAGAGGTCGTTTATCACGATAAAATGAGTTCAAAAATAGCTATGCAAAATTTAGTAGGCGTGCTAAAAAGAAATTTAAATCTCGATATAAAAAACGTACATTCTAAAGGCTACATTCTCTATTCCTATTGATTTTTACCGTGATTCTCTTCAAAGTCACACTATCAATCTCTTTCTAATCTAAAAACCGCTTTTATTTCTATGGCTTTTGAAACACAACTGCATTTTTAATTAAATTTCAATAGAAGAATAGTGGGATATGACCGGGATTGCGGAGGTATAACCAAGAGTATTGAGTACTTTTAAATTTACGCAAAAATACCAGCAGAAAAACAAAAGTAAATTTTTCTACAAACTCTAATTTGCTTTAATCTAATAAAAATAACCTCTACATAGGACAATATGTTAATAAAAAACTTAGGCTCAATTAAACTTAAGCGGATTTTCTCTTATCAGTTTCAACAGTTTCTGATATAGACTTTTCTGTGTAGCTTTAGTATTATATCTAAATTCACATTCCTTTAGATGAAGCAAAAAATTCTCTTTCTTGATGTCTTTAAATTTAGCTAGTCTATGTTTAGCATATCCCCAAAAGTTTTCTATACCATTGATATGATTTTTACCGTTAGCGAATTCATTTTTAGAGTGTTTTACCCTGTAGTGCTCTTTAGCTCCGTAATCCACTAATCCATCATAAGCCTTCCAACAATCAGAATAGATAGTAGAGCTATCAAGTTCGCTAAATTTGGGTAATATCGGTATCAGTTCATTTGCAGAGCAGTTTTTAACTATTTGAGTATAAACCCTACCGTCTCTTTTAAGCATTCCAAATACTGGAGTTTTGTTTGCTGCGCCTCTACCTCTTTTCTCAAAGAGAGTGCAAGCACAAGACATCCTACTCTTTTTAGATCCAAAATAGCTTTCGTCTATTTCAAAGCAAAGCTTCTAGGCGAGCTTGCGAGCTGGAAATTTCACCTGAAAACTTAGATATCTTCTCACACTCTTTAGACATAATAATTCTTATTTCTCTAAAGATTTTACATAGGGTTGCTTCTGAAATTTTAGTTAAATTTGACATCTTTGATGCTTCTATATCTTCTGTGAAGTACTTTAGAATTTCTCTAAATTTCTTTTCTGAAATTCGGGAACGAATTATATATTTGTTTTTCATCGAACTCATCGCAACTTAATGCTCCTTATGTTTGCATTAAGTTCTGTTGAGCCTATAATTTTTCAACATTTAACCTACATATACAGCAAGTTATATTCGATCTAATTCTAGCCTTATACTATTTTTTATTTCTTATACGAATGATAAATAATGATAAAATCGTAGTCAAAAAATATCTTAAGATATATGCTAAATTCGCATATATAAATCATCATCAAATACCGATAAAAACGCGCTAAAAAGCGTTTAAGTTTTTGCTTGATTTAAGCAATAATTCACTACAATCAAATCTTAAATTTAGATTTTCAAGCTATCATTTCGCAAAAATTAAGGAAAATCATGCAACCTATTTTTACGACGCAAATCATCAAATTTAAAGGCGCGCAAAAAAGCGCCGTGGACGATATTTTGGTGCGCGAGATCAAGCTTGAGATCTACATAAACGGCAAGCGTTTCGGCGCAGTGATGGCCACTCCGACCGATCAGGAGGCGCTAGCAGCAGGCTACTTAATCAGCGAAAATTTGATCGCGAGCCCCGAGGATATCGAGAGTATCGAGCTCTCAGAGGACGCTTTAAGCGTGCTGGTAAAGGCCAAAATCAACGAAAAACGCCTCGAGCAGTTTGACGAGGAAAAGGTGATAATCAGCGGCTGCGGACGTAGCTCGACGGCAAACATTGACCCCGAGGCTATGGCGGCGCGCTCGGTAAAGGGCGAGGTTAAATTTCACAAAGACGAAATTTTGCGCCAGATGGGGCAGTTTTACACGCAGTGCGAGCTTTACGAGATGACTGGCTGCGTGCACACGGCTAAGCTTTTTGTTAGCGGCGAGCAGTTTTACATCGGCGAGGATATTGCTCAGCACAACACCATAGACAAAGCCGTCGGCAAGGCGGTACTAGCAGAAGTGCAGCTGCAAAATTCATTTTTGATGGTGAGCGGGAGGTTGAGCTCTGAGATGGTGGCAAAAGCCGTCATGCACGGCATCCCAGTGCTCGTCTCGCGCACGGCTCCGACCAGCCTTGGCGTCGTGATAGCGCGTAAATTTAACCTCACGCTGTGCGGCTTTGCGCGCGGCGAAAACATAAATGTATATAGCGGCGCGGAGAGAATCTATGAGTGAGCAAATCCGCGAACTGATAACCAAACTGCTAAATCCAAAGGGCAGGCTAGACTGCGGCGCGGCGTTTAAGATCGCCGCAAAACTAGGCGTAGAGGTCGGGCTGGTTAGCGACGAGGCCGAAAAAATGGGCGTAAAGATCGACAACTGCGAGCTAGGGCAGTTTGGCGGGCTGGAAAACGGACGGGGCAAATACACCGTTATGACGCAGCTAAAGCAGATGACCGATGAAAAGAACAGGATACTGTGCAAAGACGCTAGAGACGCGGCTGCAGGCGTGGGATTAAAGACGATCCGCTCGACGCTAAAAGACTATAAAATCGACGTAAAATACTGCCAGTTAGGGTGTTTTAAGGAGAAGAAAGGAAAAAAGATGAGAGTAAAAACCAAAACTTGGATAGAAAACGATGAGGGCGAGCTTATCTTCGGCAAGGGTAAAACCGAAGTCCTAGACGTCATCGCTGAGGTCGGCTCGATCTCAAAGGCCGCCGAAATCCTAGGCATGAACTATAAAAAATGCTGGACTCATCTGCAAATTTTGCAAAAAAATCTAAAAGAGGAGCTTTTTACGACTAGGCAGGGCGGCGGAGAAAACGCAGGCACGACGCTAAACGAGCGCGCGCATGAGCTCATAAACGCCTATAGACAGCTTCAAAACGACATCGAGGATTTTGCGGATAAGCGCTTTAAGGAGTTGTTTTTGAAAAAAGACAGCGAGAAAAAAGACGAGACAAACGATAAAAAGAAATAAAACCACATCAAATTTAAGGGAGAAAAAATGTACGTAAAACTAAACGATAGGGTCTATCTAAACAAAGATAAGATCACCAGAGTAAAGGTAGATAGCGTCCAAGACGGTATCAGGATCCGCTTCTACGAGGGGCAAAATCAAGTCGCTAAAAGCGGACGCTTCGAAACCGAAGCAAAAGCTATCGAGTGGCTAGAGAAAAATTTTATAAATAAATAATAAAATGGTCGTGAGCCTCTGTGGCTCGCGTCTCTTTGCTTTACCTGGTTAAATTTGCCGCCTTGTGGTAAATTTAACTTGCTCAAATTTAACCTCCAAATTTACTAAATCATTTCCACCGCAAAAGCCCCAAATTTGCGAAAATTTACTATAATTACCGTACCAAATTTAAAGAGTAAAAAATGCTAAATTTAGACGAAATAAGAAAAAATATCATCCTAAAACCGGGCGTGCACTATTTTGATTACACTGCTTCGGGGCTTGCCTACGAGCCCGTAGAGCGCGAGATAGGCGAAATTTTAAAAACCTACGCCAACACCCACTCCGACAGTAGCTCAAGCGCCATCATCACGCAGCGGCGCTACGAGGGCGCGCGCGAGAGCCTAAAAAAGCTGCTAGGGCTTGACGAGCGGTTTTGTCTCATCGCCTGCGGACAGGGCGCGACGGCTGCGATCAAGAAATTTCAGGAGCTGCTAGGCATCTACCTGCCGCCTGCGACCAGAAGCGCGATCGGCGAGGCAAATTTACGCGCCGCGCAGCTTCCGCTCGTGCTCGTTTCGCCATACGAACACCACTCAAACGAGCTTAGCTTCCGCGAGGGGCTTTGCGACTACCTGCGCGTGCCGCTTAGTGAATCAGGCGAGATCGATCTGCTAGCGCTTGAGCGCATACTGAAACTAAACGCCGGACGCCGTATCATCGGCTCGTTTAGCGCCGCCTCAAACGTCACGGGCGTCATTAGCGACTATAAAAAAATCAGCGAGCTAATCAGAGCCGCAGGCGGTATCGTAGCCTTTGACTGCGCGGCGCTGAGCTCGCACGCAAATTTAGACTGCGACTATTTCGACGCGATTTTCCTCTCGCCGCATAAGTTGCTCGGAGGGCCTGCAAGCTGCGGGCTTTTGGCGATCAAAAAGGAGCTGCTTAACAGCGATGTGCCGACCTTTGCCGCAGGCGGGACGGTCGCCTACGCTAGCCGCGAAGGGCATGTGTTTTTGAAAAACCACGAGCAGCTAGAGGAGGGTGGTACGCCGCCTATTATCGGGCTCATGCGGGCAAATTTGGCCTATGCGCTGCGAAACGAGGTGGGTTTTGAGAGAATAAAAGGCGCCGAGGACGAACTAGCGCGGCTTTTTGAGAGCGAGCTAGCAGGCATAGACGAGGTCATAAACTACACTCCAAAGGGCGCGCCGCGGCTGCCGATAATTTCCTTTAACGTGCGCGGCGTCTCGGCGTATGATTTCGCCGCGAGCCTTAGCAACGACTTCGGTATCCAGACGCGCGCGGGCGTGATGTGCGCGGGGCCGTACGCTCACGATCTGCTGGGTATCAAGGAGGGGCGCATGCCCGAGAGCAAGCCCGGCTTCGTGCGCGTGAGCCTGCACTACACGCACACCGAGCAAGACGTGCTATATCTCGTGAGTGCGATAAAATCCTGCATCAAAAAGCACCGCGAGCTTTGGGGCGAGGAGAAGGCGATGTATGAGATGTTCGGCGGGAAGATTT
>NZ_CAURPW010000023.1 GCF_963526985.1 uncultured Campylobacter sp. | reverse complement strand
CGCGAGCTTTGGGGCGAGGAGAAGGCGATGTATGAGATGTTCGGCGGGAAGATTTAAATTTGAGCGGGTTAAATTTGACTCGCGAAAAGGTCAAATTTGAGCAAATCAAAAATGCGTGGTCAAATTTGAAAATTTGCGCCGTCAAGATACGGGTCTGGGCGCTCAAATTTGATTAAATTTAAAAAATAAAAAGAGTAAAATTTAAGAGAGAAAAAGGGCGCAAAGTGCGCCCGAATCACGCAAATTTAAGTCATAAATTCGACTCAAATTTGCGCGTAAATAAAATTAGTTTTTGCGTGTATTTGCGTCAGGCGTGAAAAGTGGCTTACCTAGCAGCTTAAAGTCGCCGATAAATTTCTGACCCTCTTCGCTCGTCGCCCACTCGATAAATTTATTTGCGTTTTCGATGTCGGCCTTAGCGCAGTGCTTCGGATTTACCGCGATTAGCGAGTAGAAGTTCTTTAGGTCGTTGTCGCCTTCGTTGATGATGACCATCTCAGGCGCGCCTTTTTTGGTGTCCTCGTACTTGATGTAGGTGCCGCGGTCTGTGAACGTCACGCCCTTTTGCTCGGCTGCCGCGTTGATGGTAGCTAGCATGCCTTGGCCTGTTTGCATGTACCAGCCGTCTTTTTCAGGCACTTCGCCGTTGATTTTTTTCCAGATACCTTTTTCTTTGTTGTCGGTGCCAGATTTATCGCCGCGAGAGAAAAATTTGATATTCTCTTTTTTGATCAGCTCAAAGCTCTCTTTGATATCTTTGCCTTTAAATTTATCTGCGATAGATTTATCGGCGATGACGACGAAGTCATTGTACATTACGGCTTTTCTCTCGACGCCAAAGCCCTTTTCTACGAATTCTTTCTCAACTTTTGGCGAATGCACGAAAAGTATGTCCGCATCGCAGTTTTCGCCTAGTTTTAAAGCTGCTCCCGTGCCTACGGCAGTCCATTTGATATCGACGCCTGTTTTTGCCTTATACGCAGGGTAGATCGCGTCTAGTAGCCCCGTGTTATCGGTGCTGGTTGTGGTTGCCATGATGAGTTCGCTATCGCCCGCAAACGCCAAAACGCTCGCGATTAGCGAGCCTAATATTACTTTTTTCATTTTTCTCCTTTTTTAAAAAGTATGCTATTATAGCACATTAAATTAACGCTTAAGAAATATGCAAGGAAAGAATATTTGGATTTTCTACTAAACGGATTTTTGGAGGCCTTTAGGCTGCTTTTTAGCGGCGACGAGGAGACGTATTCGGCGATCAGGGCGACGCTTTACACTTCGAGCGTTTCGATATTTTTTGCGATTTTAGTCGGCTTTCCGCTTGGATTTACGCTGGGATTTTACGATTTTCGCGGACGGCGAGTATTACGATTGCTTAGCGATACGGCGCTTGCGATGCCTACAGTTGCGATCGGGCTTATTTTATACGCGTTTATCACGCGAAACGGCCCGTTTGGCGAGTTTGGACTGCTTTTTACGCTAAAGGCCGTTATGCTCGGCCAGTTCGTGCTGGCTCTGCCTATCATCATCTCGCTAAGCGCTAGCGTCGTGGAAAATATGGACAAAAAGCACTACCTAACCATACTAAATTTACGCCTGAGCGCGCCTAGGCTCGTTGCCTGCGTGC
This sequence comes from uncultured Campylobacter sp., assembly GCF_963526985.1. Lineage (NCBI taxonomy): Bacteria > Pseudomonadati > Campylobacterota > Epsilonproteobacteria > Campylobacterales > Campylobacteraceae > Campylobacter > uncultured Campylobacter sp. The sequence goes on along the minus strand of NZ_CAURPW010000023.1, from coordinate 12,507 downwards.
TTTACGAGCTAAGATACGCTTTGATGGTGGTCGTAGCGACGGCGTACGGGCGTATCGTGGCCGAGGTCGGCGTGGCGATGATGATCGGCGGAAATATCAAATACTTCACCCGCACGATCACGACTGCGGTGTCGCTGGAGACGAATAAGGGCGAGTTTGCGATGGGTATAGCGCTGGCTTTGGTGCTTATCTTTATCGCATTTGCCGTAAATTTGACGATACACGCGCTAAAAAGGCTGGATAAATGAAATTTGATAAATTTAGAAATTTTACGCTCGCAAAAAGCTGGCTAGGCGCGTCAAATTTGAGCCTTTGCGCAAATTTAACGAGAAAGGCGCGCAGTGATAAACGTTAGAAATTTACGCCTAAACTACGGCGCGAGCGAGATTTTAAACATCCCGCGCCTTGATATCGACGTTAGTAAAATCACCGCGCTAACGGGCAGCAACGGCAGCGGCAAAAGCACGCTGATGCGAGTGATGTCGTTTTTACAAAAGCCCACTAGCGGCGAAGTGCGGCTGTGGGGAAGCAGCGCGCCGAGCCTAAATTTACTGCGCGACATTAGCGTTTTGTTGCCAGAGCCCGCGCTTTTAAAACGCTCCGTGAGGGAAAATTTTAGAGCCGTTTTAAAAAGCCGCGGAGTGCTGGCGGAATTTGAGCAAAGGGCGAGCGAGGCGTTAAATTTGGTCGGGCTTGACGAGAGCTTTTTAAACAAGCGCCACTTTGAGCTTAGCTCGGGGCAGACGCAGCGCATTAGCTTTGCATTAAATTTGGCGCTTAGATCGCGGCTTTATCTACTCGACGAGCCGACAAATAGCGTGGATGTGGGCACTTCAAAGCTTTTTGGCAAGGCGGTGCTTTATATGCGGCAAAGATACGGCTGCGGCTTTGTGATCGCTAGCCACGACGACAAATGGCTAAGCGCGGTCGCCGAAGAAAACGTCTTTTTGCACAAAGGTTGCGTGTGTGAATTTGAGTACAAAAACATATTTGACGCGCATGGCGGGGTTTTAAAATTTGACGAAAACGCGAGCGTAAATTTGCCGCAAAATTTACGTAACGCCGTAAAGATCGCCGTAAATCCAAGCAAAATAACGCTAAGCAAAACGCCGATAAAAGGCTACTTAGGCGGCATCTTACACTCGGTTTCGCTCTATCTTGGCAAAGATCTTTTGGTAAAAATCAAAATAGGCGACTTTTTGATAAAAACCCTGGCGCCTAATTCGCAAAATTTTAACGTCGGCGAGAGAATTTATTTTAAATTTGACGAGGGAGCGTTTTTGGGGCTTGAATGAGCCTAAAATTTTGCAAATTTCGCTCCAGGTTTTAAATTTAGGCTCGTTTAGCACCCGTTAAAATAGCCAAGTTAAAAGTAAATATCAAAATGAAGCTTAAATACGAGATATGTGCGTAAATTTCATATTTCTTTTATCCCCTAAATTTCGCTGCGAGTAATATGCAATTAAGGCATATTTAAGCGTATATTAATTTTTTTGATTTAATTTTTTTTAAGTATAAGAAATAAGCCAAAAAGTAGTATAGTTTCACAATCGAGAAAAATCTCAAAAAGTAGATAAAAATGATAAAGGAAGGCTATGACTAGCAAGGGCGAATTTGCGGCGGGACGCGGGCTTTATTACTCGCTATTTTCGCGTTTTTTCGTTTTTAGCCAAGGCGATGATAGATTTAGCGGCGTAAATGCGATGCTAGGCCTTGCCTCGGCGCACGCTCTAAACGAAGAATCGGCCGCCGCGATAATGCGCATACAGGCAAAATTCGACGAAAAAAATCCACAAAATTTAGTGGATGAATTCGATGAAATTTTCCACGCTCTGCCAAGTCCGCTTAGAAACTCGCTGTCCTACTACGACGAGGGCTACGAGGTCGGGCATGCCTGCGCTAAAGTGCGTAAAATTTTAGCCCGCACAGACATTAGGCGCGATGAGGCTAAATTTAAAGAAAACGAAGATAACGTGGGCTTCGTGTTTGCGCTAATGAGCGAATTTATAGCGCGCGAGGGCGAGCTGGAGCTATACGGCGAGCTTGAGGAGCAGCTTTTTAAAGAGATCATAAATCCAAACATCGACGAGTTTATAAATGATCTTTTTAACCACGAAAGCAGCGAAATTTACAAAGACGTCGCGGTGCTACTACAAGAATTTATAGAGTTTGAGCGCGTAGTTTTAAGCGCGCCGCGTCCTATAAATCAAGGCGAAAACAAAAAGACCTTGGACGGAGTCTCAAGATCTGAGGCCATAAGAAGACAAAAAAACCGAGTAAGAAAGCTAAAAGCTATGGAGGAAGAAAATGCAAAAAAATAGGCGAGAATTTTTAAAAAAGGCGGGGCTAGTCGGCGCGGTAGCGGCTACGGCCGGAGTAGCGACGGCAGCGGCGTCAAATCTAAAATACGGTAAAAGCAAAAAGACCGAAGTGCTTTACAAAAGAAGCAAAAACTGGGATCTATACTACGAACAAGCGAAATAATAAAAATTTAAGAAAGGATAAATATGTCTGAGGCAAATTTACGTCTTATGCCCCACTCAAACGCAGTCGGGCGAAGATCGTTTTTAAAAATGGCCGCGCTAGCTGGCGTAGCGGGCGGTATGAGCGGGCTGGCTGCTAGCGGCGTAACTAGAAGCGCCACAAAAGAAGAGATGGCAAATCCGTTTCCAAACTCTAAAATCGTAAAAACCGTTTGTACGGTTTGCTCCGTTGGATGCGGAGTGCGCGCCGAGGTAGAAAACGGCGTTTGGGTACGCCAAGAAGTAGCCCAAGATCACCCGGTAAGCGCGGGCGGCCACTGCTGTAAGGGCAGCGACGTCATCGATATGGTGCGCTCTCACTGCCGCGTGAAATACCCGATGAAAAAAGTAGGCGGCAAATGGAAACGCATCAGCTACAAAGACGCGCTTGACGAGATCGGCGCCAAACTAAAAGCGTATCGCGAGAAAAACCCTGAACAAGTGATGTTTCTAGGCTCTGCAAAAGATTGCAACGAACAAAGCTATTATATAAGCAAATTCGTAGCGATGTTCGGGACTAATAACCTAGATCACCAAGCCCGTCTTTGACACAGCTCTACAGTCGCCGGTGTGGCGAATACTTGGGGTTACGGAGCTATGACCAATCATCTTGGAGATATCCAAAACGCGAAGTCTATCTTTATAGTGGGCGCAAATCCGGCGGTAAATCACCCGGTCGGCTTTAGACATTTTCTAAAAGCGAAGGAAAATAACGGCGCAAAGCTAATCGTGATCGATCCAAGATACACGAGAACTGCGGCTAAGGCTGATTATTTTGCTCAAATTCGCACCGGCACGGATATACCTTTTATGTACGGCATGATGAATATCATCTTTCAAAACGGCTGGGAAGATAAGGAATTTATAAACGACCGCGTCTACGGTATGGATCTGATCCGCGAAGAGGCTGCCAAATGGACGCCCGAAGTCGTAGCCGATGTTTGCGGGATCAAAAAAGAGACGCTTCTTGAGATAACCGAAGTTTATGCCAAAAATCGCCCGGGATCGGTCGTTTGGGCGATGGGTCTAACTCAGCACACCATAGGCAGCTCAAACACTCGTATCGCTCCGATCCTGCAACTAGTGCTAGGAAATATGGGCGTATCAGGCGGCGGCTGTAATATTCTGCGCGGTCACGACAACGTTCAAGGCGCGACGGATATGGCGAATTTGCCGACCGAGCTACCCGGGTACTATCCAAAAAACGAAGCCAACTGGAAATACTTCGCTAAGATGTGGAAGGTCGATTTTGAATGGCTCCAAAAGAATTTCGTTAAGCCTGAAATGATGTTTAAACCCGGATTTACGCTATCAAAATGGTGGGCGGGCGTGCTTGACGGTAAAAACGGCAACGAAGCCGTAGATAATGCCGGCGACAGTATAAAAGCCTTAGTGGTAATCGGCAACGGTATCACATCAACCGCGCAACAAGTAAAAGTAAAAGAAGGCTTAGATGCGCTTGAGCTTTTAGTGCTGGTAGATCCTTTCGTAAACGATGCCGGCGTGATAACTGACAAAAAAGACGACGTCTACATACTGCCTGCGGCGACGCAGTTTGAAACCAGCGGTACGGTTGTAGCGACAAACCGCAGCGGCCAGTGGAGAAGCCAGGTCGTAGAGCCTTTGTTTGAGAGTATGCCGGATCACGAAATTTTGTTTGAGCTTGCCAAAAGGCTAGGCTACTATGACGAGCTAACGCGCACGATCAGAGACGCCGAAGGTAAGATCGAGTGGCCTGAGGTCGCTACGCGCGAGATCGCAAATATAATAAAAACTATCGGCATGACGGGTTGGACTCCGGAAAGGCTCAAAAAGCACCAAGAAAACTGGGATAAATTTGACGAAAAAACAAGTCTAGGAAAACCTGGCACCGTAGTCGAAGGCGAATACTACGGCTTGCCGTGGCCGTGCTGGACGGAGGATCATCCGGGCAGCCCGATACTTTACGATATAAACAAGTCCGTTAGGCAAGGCGGTATGGGTTTTAGAAACCGCTTCGGCTTAGAGCATAACGGAGTTAGCCAATTAGCCGCGGACGGTAGCGCGCCCGTAGATTCGTTTGTCAAGGGTGGATATCCTGAGATCAAAAAAGATAACATCGAAAAGGTGCTAGGCATCACGCTAACCGAGGATGAAAAGGCCAAAATAGGCGGCAGCTGGATACATGACGATAGTAATATCATCGCTAAAAAATGCATGGAGAAAAATATCGCTCCGTACGGCAATGCGCGAGCTAGGACGATCGTTTGGACTTTTGCGGATCAAATTCCTCTTCACAGAGAGCCGTTGCATACGCCTAGATTCGATCTGGCGCAAAAGTATCCGAGCTTTGAGGATAAGAAACTTCAAAACCGCGTCGATACGAAATTTCAATCCGTCCAGCTAGCAAAGGACTACTCAAAAGAGTTTCCTATTATCCTCACGACGGCTCGCCTCGTAAATTTTAGCGGCGCGGGCATGGAGACGAGAGCTAGTATGTATCTAAGCCGCCTAACGCCTGAGATGTTTGCTGATATCCACCCCGAGCTTGCGGCTAAATACGGCATTAAAAACTGGGATTTCATCTGGGTTCATTCGCCTGAAGGTACTAAGGTTAAGGTGCGCGCCAGAGTGGTACCGTCCGTTAAACCCGACACCATCTTTATGCCGTTTCATTATGCGGGTTATATGCAAGGCGTTGATATGACGGGTAATTTCCCGGAAGGCACCAAGCCTTATGCGGTAGGCGAGAGCGCAAATACCGTCACTAACTATGGATATGATATAAACACTCAGATTCCTGAAACCAAAAGCGGTCTATGCCGCATAGAAAAGGCGTAAAATGAGCGAATTTAACGATAACAATAGACTTAAATTTTACTGCGACGACGATAGATGTATCGACTGTAACGGCTGTGCAGTGGCTTGCGACGAGGCTCACGAGCTGCCTCTTGGCATCCGCCGCCGCCGCGTCATCACGCTAAACGAAGGCGTACCTGGTAAGGAAATATCAACCTCGATAGCCTGCATGCACTGCGAGGACGCTCCGTGCTCGCTGGTTTGCCCGGTTGATTGTTTTTACATCAGAGCCGACGGCGTCGTGCTACACGACAAAGATATCTGCATCGGCTGCGGATACTGTCTATACGCGTGTCCGTTCGGCGCGCCCCAGTTCCCGCGCGAGGGAGTGTTTGGCGCCAAAGGTTCGATGGATAAGTGCACGATGTGCGCAGGCGGTCCGCTACCGACAAATAGCGAAGCCGAGCGTGAAGAGTACGGCCAGGATAGAATTTCAGAAGGCAAAGTACCTGTTTGCGCGGCAATGTGTTCTACAAAGGCACTGCTAGTAGGCGAATCGGCTATGATAGAAAAAATCTACGGCGATAGAGTTAAGGCTCGCGGCTACGGCTTTAAAGACCTAAAACAAACTCCGACCTGGAAGCTCGCCTACTATGCTGGCGATAGGCTTAAAATAAAATCTTAAAATTTAGCTCGCTCTCACCGAGATTGCGGGAGCGAGTAATCTCATCAAATTTGACGCGGTTTGTCTGCGTCAAATTTGACTCACGCTTCTTTGATTTCATTAAATTTTACATGGATAGTTCGTTAAATTTGACTCATACTTCTTTAGCTTTATTAAATTTTACATCGTTAGTTTGTCAAATCTGAATGCGGGTAAATTTAAAATAAAATGGATAAATTTAAGTATAAAAGGGCGGTCTCCCGCCCTAAATTTACGCTCTAACAGGCGATAAATACGGATTTGCCGAGTGCATCGACATCTCGTTTTGCTCTCTAAATTTGATAAACTCCTCTTCGCTTAGACGCCTGATGTTTGCTATCGTCATCTTTAGCGGCGTGATGCCTGAGAGCGGATCGGGATCGCCCGCGTTGGCTAGCTCGTTACCGTCGGCCTCGCTATAGTGGAAGGTCGTAAATATCGTGCCTTCTTTTAGATCCGGATTTACGCGTAGTTTGGCCGCGATCTGGCCGCGTTTGTTTTGTACGAGCGCGTAGCAGCCCTCCTCTAGCTCCCTCTCGCGAGCGATATCGGGACTCACCTCTATAAGCGCGCCCTCGATACCAGCACCGTATTCAAGAGCCGGACACTCCCTAGTCATCGTGCCGGTGTGGTAGTGATAGACCTTGCGTCCGGTCGTAAATAGGCACGGATATACCTCGTCGGGCACTTCGCTAAGCGCGCCGCTACCGACCGGATAGCCGTCCGGGATATTCATCTTGGCTCTAAATTCGGCCTCAGCCTTTGCGCGCCCCTCTTTATCGTCTACGTAAAGTACCGGCGCGAAGCGGAATTTGCCGCCAGGCAGCATGGACTTGTGATCTGCGTAAAGCACCGGCGTACCCGGATGCTCCTCGTCCGGGCATGGCCAGCTGATACCGCCTAGCTTGCCCAGTCTATAGTAGCTGATACCGCCGAAAAATTTAGGCATAAGCTCCCTTAGCTCGTTCCAAATTTGCTCAGGGCTCGCAAAATCAAACCCCTCTAGCCCCATGCGGTTTGCGATGTTGCAAACGACCTTCCAATCAGGCTCCACGCCGTTAACGGGCTCGCTAGCCTTGCGCGTGCGTTGGACGCGGCGAGAGGTGTTGATAAAGGTTCCGTCCTTTTCGCCCCAGCCCGCGGCAGGTAGCACCACATCGGCCTTATGCGCGCTCTCGGTAAAGAAAAGATCCTGCACGATAAAGCAGTCTAGGTGATGTACGGCGTGGACGAAGTGCTCGGTCCAAGGATCGCTCATTACGGGGTTTTCGCCGTAGACGTAGAGGACTTTTAGCTCGCCGCTATCCATTTTATCGGGTGCTTGCGTTAGTTTAAAGCCAGGAACCGGATTTAGCTCAAAGTGCCATACTTTGCGCGCTTGCTCCTGTGCGTAAGGGCTGTTTACCGCGCCTGCCGGGATTACGTTAGGCAGCGCGCCCATATCGCATGCGCCTTGGACGTTGTTTTGACCGCGCAGAGGATTTACGCCCGCGCCCTTTTTGCCTAAATTTCCCGTTAAAACAGCTAAATTTGATAGCGAAAAGACGTTTGACGTGCCGTCGCTAAACTGCGTGATACCCATCGTGTAGCAAATCGCCGCCGCGCCTGCTTTAGCATACATTCTAGCTGCCTCTATGATGAGCTCTTTTTTTATACCGGTTTCGCGCTCAAAACGCTCAGGCGTAAAGTCCTTAACCGCTTCTTTTAGATATTCAAATCCCTCGGAGTATTTCTCGATAAATTCGCTATCTTGCAAATTTTCGGCGATGATCACGTGCATCATCGTATTTAGCGTTTTGATATTCGCTCCGATCGGGATTTGCAAGAAAATATCGGCTTTTTTGGCCATATCGGTTCGCTTTGGATCTACGACGATCATCTTTGCGCCGCGCTGAAGGCCGCGCTGCATCTGCATAGCGATGATCGGGTGGCACTCGCTCGTGTTGGTACCGATGAGTAAAAATACGTCCGTGTCGGTCGCAAATTCGACCAAATCGTTCGTCATCGTTCCGTTTCCTAGCGTGCTGGCAAGACCTGCCACTGTAGGAGCGTGTCAAAGACGGGCGCAGTGATCGACGTTGTTGCTACCCTGGGCGCGGAAAAATTTCTGGAAAACGTAGTTGTCTTCGTTATTTGAGCGCGCAGAGCTAAAGCCCATGATCGAGCTTGGGCCGTATTTTGCGACGGTGGATTTAAATTTATCCGCAAGGAAATCATAAACCTCCTCAAAACTCACTTCTTCAAGCTCGCCGTGCTTGTCATAGACGCCGTTTAACTTTCTCATCATCGGTCGGCTTAAGCGTTTAGGAGAGTTTACGAACTCCCATCCGAACATTCCTTTTAAGCAAAGCTCGCCATCGTTTACGTGGTGGTCTTTGCTAGGTTTGGCATCTACGATTCTACCGTTTCGCACGATAAGATCGATGCCGCAGCCCGTACCGCAATATGGACAGGTGGTCTTTACGATCTCTTCCATTTTTGATCCTTTCTGGTATTACTGAAATTTATGAGATTATTATACAACGGCAAATATAAATTTAGTTTTAAAATTAGTATATTTTTTTAAGAATTATTTAAGTAATATGCAAATTTAGCATATTACTCTTTTGGCTAAATTTGTCTTTAAAATCGTATTTTGAAAGTAAAATCACATATTGGTTATTTTAGTAAAATTAGATAGTCTATCAGCGTGAGGATTTAGAAGCCCGTTTTTAAACAATCTATCGATACCAAAAAATTTTTCTAAATATTGCTGTTTGGAAAAATTTAAATTTATATTTTTATCGCCATATTTTCTATTGGCGTAATACTCACTAACTATTTCATCGCCTTCGGGTCTTTTATTTCGCCCCCATATATAATAGCTTAATACTTCTAGCGGATAGTCGCCGCTTAAATCAATCGTTTCTACGACGCCTTCCTTAGACAAATTATTTGCTTTCGGTTCCATTGTCCTCTCCTTGCGAGTTAAAATTTATCTTGTTCTTTTGATTCTTTAAATTTTGGTATTGATTGAAAAGTATATCTATGTCGGGCTTATGATGATAGTTGTGATCTTTAAATATTGCATCTTTCGTTAATTTGGGAATTTTGCTATAAACCGGTATGAAAGAAAAAGTATATTCTCTGTCACAATCTATAGGCTCGTCCTTCCACAGCTGCTTTTTTAGCGCAAAACGCTCATGTATATCGCAAAAGGAATTTAGACTTATACTGTTATCGATCTGACTTTCAACAAAGGAATATAAAAGTGAATAGTAGCAGTCGTTAATAGGACGAATTATATCGAATTTTTTATTTTTAGTTTCAGGATATATCGGCAATTCAAAATTATCTTTATTCACAAACAAAAAACCCTCGAAAACCTTAAAAAGACCGTCTGGATACGGCGCGCCTAGTCCGAACCCCGTATATACAAAATTCTCTATAAAATTTCCGTCTTCGTCAATCAAATGCTCTTGCTCCCAAGGATAAAAGAGCTGTAGTTTTAAAACCTCGTCGTTTTCTACGATTTCTTCGGCGTTTCGTATAGGTTCGCCGTCTTTGCAAATTTTAGAGCCCAGATCCATTAGATAATCAAAATTTAGTCTTTTATCCAGCTTCCAAAATTCGCATCTATCATCTGGATATTTATCGCCGTTGCACCACGAAAATCGTACTCTCTCATAGCCGTTTTTGTCTAAGTGAATATCCGCCATCTTGCCGAAATCCCTTCGCGGATAATTATCTAAGTAATGAAGCTTTTTTAGGTAATCTTTTAAATTTAGCTCTACGAGCTCTCTTTGCGTCAGGTTTTTATCGCTAAAATCAAGCGCTTCTAAGATCGCTGAAATTTTATGAGCGGGCAGCAAGGCGATAAATATGCAAAGCCAGATTAGAAAAACTATTATATAAAAGTATTTTAGACGCAAATTTACTCCTATGCGGCATATTTATTTTGGCTCAATTAAGCTTAAGCGGATTCTTTCTTATCATCCTTGATAAAATATGATAGAAAGTTTTTGTATATTTTGCTGCTATTATATCTAAACTCTACTTTGCTACGCTTGTAGCTGCGACATGAAAAAGCTAAAAGCAAAGCGAAGTAAAAGTAGCTTTCATCAATATCAAAGAGAAGCTTCTAGATAGGCTTGGAAATTTCACCGCTAAATTTGCTTATTTTTTACACTCTTTAGACATAAGAATTCTTATTTTTCTTTTGATATCTTTGATACTTCTGTATCTTCTGTGAAGTGCTTTAAAATTTCTCTAAAATTAGATTCAGAAATTCCTAAATGGACTATATCCTTATTTTTTAACTTCGCTACACTTGCTACTTTTTAAGAATATAGTTCTCATCGCAACTTACTACTCCTTTGCGTGAGCTTAAGTTAAAGAGAGCCCAAGGCATTTTAGATTAATTTGCAGCACATAACAAAAAGCTAGAATACTAAAAAATTTCGGGAACAAATAGGGAACAAATTTAACAAAACCAACAAATCTTAAAGCTCTTAAAAGATCAATAAAATCGGGGTCTAAGAGGGATTTTTGGGTGTAGATGGCTCCGGATGCTGGACTGATCGTGCAACGGAAAAGCCCCATAATTGTGTGTTTGCTTGTTTTTATAATTTTTGGAGATACACTAAGAGATACCATGAAAAACAAAGACAAATTTTATATTATAAAAATATCACTACTTTATTTCTAAAATTTCTAATATTTTCCAAAAAATATCTAATTTTTATTTTTCCTTAGCTCCAAATTAAACGACGGCATGGATAAATTACATTTAAGGTGATTTTAATTAAACTCGTAGTATTTACATGGGCTATCGCCAAAAACCGATTATAATTTCTAAAAGCCTATTTTAGGCTATTGCTACGATTTGCGTTTACTGTAAGATAAAAATATTTTCGATTTTTTCATGGCGAAGGCCGTTTTTGCTTGCCTTTTTCTTTTATATAGTATATTCTCTTGCTAAAAATATTTGAAGGGAAAAATATGAGTGAAGATTATATAACGCCGGCGGAGCTCTTTGAGAAATTTAAAATTCCGCTTCAAACGCAAGCGAAGTGGAGAATGAACGGTAACAATAAAATAAAAATACCGTTTATAAAACTAGGTCGTAGAATCGTTTATAAGCGATCAAGCATAGAAGAATTCTTAGATAGCCTAGAAAAGAATAAGGTAAAAACGTAAATTCCCGCCGTTTGTGGGAATTTTAAATTTTATTATAGCCATATACTTCATATCCTGTCGTTACAAAACAACCCTTACCTCATAGACATCCCCAAACCCCACCTTCGTCTTTACTACCGTTAGGCTCTTATCCGTTAAGTTTACGTTTGAGACTAGCTCCTCTATATTCGCGTAGCCCTGCCCGTCATGGTAGGTTAGCTTTATCTCGTCGGCGGGTTTTAGTTTGGATATTTTATTTAGGATTTCTTCTATTTTTGATTCGTCCAGATCTAGCTTTTCGCTCTTTTCTCTTTCCTGGGCTTTTAGGGCTTTTTCTAGGGTAGAGAGAGGATTAAACGAGCTAAAGATCTTGGCTCTATCTTTATTCACCGCTTTTGTGCCCTCCTATCTTTTTGTTTCTATCTCTGGTAGTAGCCTCGGGAAGTAAGTCGCTAGCTCTTAGGATAGAGTTTTTGCCATATTTTTCTTGGCTCAATTAAACTTAAGCGGATTTTCTCTTATCAATTTCAATAGTTTCTGATATAGGTTTTCCTGTATAGTTTTAGTATTATATCTAAATTCACATTCCTTTAGATGAAGCAAGAAATTTCCTTTCTTTATCCCTTTAAATTTAGCTAGTCTATGTTTAGCATATCCCCAGAAGTTTTCTATACCGTTTATATGATTTTTACCGTTAGCGAATTCATTTTTAGAATGCTTTACTCTATAATGAGCTTTAGCTCCGTAATCAACCAATCCGTCATAAGCTTTCCAGCAATCAGAATAAATCACACTCTCGTCTAATTCACTCTTGTGCTTGCACTCTCTTTGAGAAACTCCGATAATATCGGTATCAGTTCATTTGCAGAACAGTTCTTAACTACTTGGGTATAGACCTTACCGTCACGCTTTAGCATTCCAAATACTGGTGTTTTATTTGCTGCACCTCTACCTCTCTTACCTCTTACTCGTTTAGATCCGAAGTAACTTTCATCTATTTCAAAGCGAAGCTTCTAGGCGAGCTTGCGAGCTGGAAATTTCGCCTGAAAACTTAGATACCTTCTCACACTCTTTAGACATAAGAATTCTTATTTCTCTAAAGATTTTACATAGGGTTGCTTCTGAAATTTTAGTTAAATTCGATATCTTTGATGCTTCTATGTCTTCTGCAAAATACTTGAGAATTTCTCTAAATTTAGCTTCAGAAATTCTTGAACGGATTATATATTTATTTTTCATCGAACTCATCGTAACTTAATGCTCCTTTGTGTGAGCTTAAGTTAAAGAGAGCCTTTTTCTTTTATCTTATTTAGGGTTTTTAGCACCGTTTTTTCTTTTGCGTTTTCT
>NZ_CAURPW010000022.1 GCF_963526985.1 uncultured Campylobacter sp. | reverse complement strand
TTAAGGTCGAGGACTGGTCAGACTTTACCGACATCGTCAAGGGAAACTAGGTAAATAAGGCTAAAATTTATCTGCTCATTCCCATATTTTTCCAAAGACCGATTCTAGTAAGGTCGGGTTTTGAGTAGAAAAAATGTTTGCCGTTTAGAAGCTCATAGATACCCCTTAGAGCCATAAACGCATACACGAGCCGAACAAATCAAAAATTTCAGGCTAAATCATACGAGTGGTCGGCGGTTTGCAATATAAAACCAGATACTACGATGGAGGATGTAGAAACCTTAGCTAAGCACTTTAACGACAAATACGGCTTTCAGTGCTACCAAATCGCCATACACAGAGATGAGGGGCATATCGACGAGGACGGCAAAAAACAAATCAACCACCATGAGCACCTAGAATTTATCACGCTCGATAAAGAGAGCGGAAAAAACAACTACCGTAGAGAACTTATCACTCCTAATGTTTTACGTCGAATTCAAACCGAAACCGCCGAAATTTTGCAAATGCAAAGAGGGCAGGACAAACGCTTAAGCGGGGCCGAAAGAATAGAGCCGCGCAAATATGCCAAGCAAAAAGAAGCTGAGAAGGCTGCGAGAAATCTATCAAAAAAGGCGACGGAAAAAGCGGTCGTCGAAGTCATAAAAGCGATTGATGATAACGAAGAAAAGCTACTAAGCAGCAAAGAAAAATCCGAGTATCTCGAACAACTCCGCAAGCAATACAAAGACAAGGGGCTTTCTGCCGAGTTTTTTAGAGAGCTGGGAGTGCTCAAAAAAGACAAAGAAACCAAATATACGCAAAAAGAGCTAGATGAAGCCATACAAAAAGCCGTAGAAGCCGATAGAAAAAAATAAAAACCGATCAACCGCCAAGAATTCGAGCAGCAAACCGCAGAAGAGCTAAAATCATACACGCAAGCAACGGGGCAAAAGCCGATTATATCGCCGTTTATACAGGGGTTGGTCGCTTTTCTACCCAAAGACAGCGAAAGAATCAAACAACTAGAAAAAGCGCTTAAAGACGAGCAAGAAAAATTTAAAAATTTTAAAAAAAAGAGAGACGAGCAAATCTCTAAAGTCGCCTATGAACTCGGAATTCCTACCCAAAAGCTTAAGACTTACGAAGACTATGATGACGGAATTTTAAAAGCTGTCGATGATCTAAAAACCCAAAATAATACTCTTAAAACACAAATGGATATCGCCTTGGCGTATAGTCCAAATACATACGCCAAAGAGCTAGAAAGAATGCGACAAAAACGCGATAAAACGGCTATAATTCTTAAAAAAGCTAGACGGGAGCGAGACAAAGCCAGAAAAGAGCGAGATAAAATCGCCGGCGACCTTGAGAAAGCTCAAGATAAAATTTCAAAGCTTAAAGAGATAGCACAAGCATACCAAGACGAGATAATAGAACAAACGCCCGATAAAAGGTCCTTGGTCAAAAAAGACCCGACCGTAGACACGGTAAAAATCAATAATCCACTTAAAAAGAAGCCTTCTAAGCAAGATCCGGACTTTGATCGATAGCTAAGCTAATGAAAATCTCGCTCTTCAAACTATTTTATATTTTTAGCCCTATTATGCCCTAAACTCCACCTCTTAATATCAATCCCTCAAAGTGCTTATCTGTTTTATGGTCAAGGTCTTAAAGATGCCTTTTTGCCTATTTATGCACGCGCTCATTCTTAAGATATAATGATCGCTAAATATTTCAAGCTCCGACTTGTTTTAGCCAAATTTACAACATGCTATCCGAGTCATATCGCCGTCAAATTTAAACCCTCCACCTAACTAGCAACCTCCTTTTATCTTCGACGTTTAAATTTATAAAATCGATACCGAAAAGTTTGGTTAAATTTTCGCCCTTTAAAATTTGATCGGTTGCGCCGAATTCATATCCTAAGGGGCCGTTTAAAAGCAAGGTTTTATCCGCCGTCGCAAGCGCATGGTCGGGATGATGCGAGGTAAAGATCACGCAGGTTTTACGCTCGCTATTTAGCGTTTTGATTAGGCTTAAAACGGCGTTTTGATGAAAGACGTCGAGGTATGACGTAGGCTCGTCCATGATTAGAATTTTGGGCCGTAGTACTAGCGAACGAGCTATTAGGACTAGCTGCATCATGCCGCCGCTTAGCTCGTCTACGTTTAAATTTAAATACTTGCTAACGCCTGCTATCCGTGCGGCTTCCTCGGCCATCGCTCTATCCTCTGCGCTCGGCCTTGAAAACGTACCGACGTTTGCGTTTACGCCCATTAAAATTAGATCTTTTACCTTAAAGCTAAAAGCGATATTTTCGCTTTGAGGCACGTATCCTACGAGTTTGGCGCGTTCTTTACCGCTAAGAGAGGCATGATCGCGACCATCGATCAAAATTTGACCGCCTTTTGCTTTCAAAAGCCCCAAAACAATCTTTAAAAACGTAGATTTACCTATGCCGTTTGGGCCCAAAATCGCAAGCGTTTCGCCGCTTTTTAGGCTAAGGTTCAAATTTTGCAAAATTTGCTTCGCCCCGTAAGAAAAGCTTAAATTTTCTACGCTTAAGACCATCTTTTGCCCTTTTTAACAATGATGACGCCGATCATAGGAGCGCCTATAAGCGCGGTTAGGATACTTAGCGGGATTTCAGCCGAGCTCACGCTTCTAGCCGCAACGTCGGTTAGCATCAAAAATATCCCGCCTAAAATCGCCGAAATCGGAACTAGCTGCGAGTTATCGGGGCCGTAAATCAGCCTCGTAACATGCGGCATCAAAAGCCCGACCCAGCCGATGATACCGGCGATGGCTACGCTTGCGGCCGTTATCAGCGTAGCAAGCACGATAAAGATAAAGCCTAAAAATTTACTCTCGCCCAAAATACTTGCATGTTCGCCGCCTAAGGATAAAATGTTTAGTTTCCAGCCCATTAGGCTAAGAAGCACGAGTCCGCTAACGCAAACGGGGGCGAGCGCCGCTACGTCGCTCCAAGAGATGGCGCTCAGACTCCCCATCAGCCAATATACGATGCTAGGTAGCTTTTCTTGCGTGTCGGCGACGTATTTGACGACGGAGATCAGCGCTTCAAAGATGGCGCCCGTGATGATGCCCGCAAGCACCAGCATGAGCTTTGAGTTTTTGTTTGCCAAAACGCCCAGGGCGTAAGCTATCATGACGGCTAGAAAGCCGAAAATAAAAGCGCCTATTTGCGTGGCTACGGGACTACCGAAGGCTAAAATGCAAACCACCGCGCCAAACCCTGCTCCGCTACCGACGCCCAGGATATTCGGGCTTACCAAAGGATTTGCAAACATCGCCTGAAATATCACGCCCGCCGCGCTAAGGCTAGCGCCTATCAAAAACGCCGCTATCAGCCTTGGTAGGCGCAGGTCAAATATCAAAGCGTAAAGCGTCTCTTTGTCGTTTTGATAATAATCAATTAGCCCCTCAAGTGAAATCCTACCCGCAAGCAGCGAAAAAACGACCGCAAAGGCTAGAAAAAGCGATAAAAACAGATACTTTTTCATTATCTAAAAAGCTCGTAAAATTTGCTCTCGCCATTTAGATCAAAGCGTAAAATTTTAGCTATCTCATCGTCATTTAGATCGTAGCCGTAGAGCAACTTGTAGCTCTTTTTCATCTCGTCTTTTAAATTTATATGCGCCTGCCCCGAAAACAGCACGCTAAACCACGCCCAGCCTAGGTGTGACTCACCCGTAGGCGGCTCCCACATATCGCCTCCCAGAGGCATTTTGTAGACGGCTTTTTGCTTGACTGCTTTTACGTTTTTTAAAATTTTGTCGTTAAAAAAGTCCCGCGGAGTTAGCTCGTCGAAGTTACTAAGCAAGATAACGTCCGGATTTTGCGCGAGAATTTCTTCTTTATTTAAAATTCTAAATCCGCCGAAATTCGCCGCGTTCGCTCCGCCGCTTAGCTTTATCTCGTAGTCAAAATACGTCCCTCCTCCTGCGGCCTCGTAGCTTTTATCCCTGCCAAATATAAAAAGAACCTTCGGTTTTTTGCTAAGCCCTTTTACGAAATTTTCGATCTTAGCTCTTACCTCGGCTCTGTTTTGTAAAATTTGCTCCGCCTTTTGCTCTTTTTCGTAAATTTTACCCAGCATCCCAAACCAAAAAAGCGGATCTTCCTCTGTACCGCTTAAATTTACCAAAGCTACGTTTAGCCCTACTT
Source organism: uncultured Campylobacter sp. (assembly GCF_963526985.1). Taxonomy (NCBI): domain Bacteria; kingdom Pseudomonadati; phylum Campylobacterota; class Epsilonproteobacteria; order Campylobacterales; family Campylobacteraceae; genus Campylobacter; species uncultured Campylobacter sp. The sequence goes on along the minus strand of NZ_CAURPW010000022.1, from coordinate 12,482 downwards.
TTCGCAGCGGCTCGATGATCTTTTCGCCTCTCATGCCCCACTGCACGACAAGATCGGGGGATAGTTTTAGAAGCTCCTCGATATTTGGGGTAAAATCCTCTCCGATACCGCCTGCGGGGATACTAGCCGCGCCTTTGATCATTTTTCCGAGCATTCCGCGCCCAATATTTTTCTTAGCCATCGGATGGACGGAGGCTAGGCGAGATACGTTGTTTTCGACGCTAAGAGAAAACGAAGCTAGCGGCACGGGAAACAGCGCTACGCTTTTAACGGAGCGGTCGAAGCGAAGTTTATTGCCGTTTTGATCGGTAAATTCAAGCGCGCCCAGCGTCGCTGCCAGTAGCAATAAAGCAGATACTATTTTTCTCAAATTCGATCCTTAAATTTGCAAATTTTAGGGTTTTTGAGCGGGCTTGTTAAAACCCGCTCGGTAAATTTAAATTTTAAAAGCTAGCCTTAAAGCCTAGTTTGAAATTTCTACCCGGATTTATGAGCGGGTTGCTAGCGCTTCTAGGCTGGCTGATTAGCTCGTAGCTTAGGCTCGGGGCGTATTCTTTGTCAAAGATATTTTCGACGCCGAAATTTAGGCTAAAATCTTTTAAGAATCCTAGTTTGCCCAGGCTCTTGCCAAAGTACAGGTTATGTACGAAATATCCCGCTCGCTCGCGCTCTACGCTATCATCTATACGCGTCTTTCTCGCCGCCCAGTCGCCGCTATACTCTATGTAGGAATTTGCCAAAAACTCCGGAGAATAAGAAACGGCCACGCGTCCGCTAAGCGGAGCGATCTCCGGAAGCGGTTTGCCGGTTTGTTTGTTTTTGCCGCGCGTGTAGGCGAGATTTGTTTTAAACTCCAAATTTGACAAAATTTTATAAGCAAGGTCAAACTCCGCTCCGCTTATCTTGGCTCTATTTACGTTTTGCGACTGGTAGTAGGTCACGCCGCCGCTTTGCCAGTTTCGCTCGACGATCAGGTCTTTATAATCTCCCGTGTAAAATATCAAATTTGATCTAAGCGCTTTATCCGTATAGCGAAGTCCGGCCTCGTAGGTAACGCCTTTTTCGATATTTAGATCAGGGTTTGGCAGATACGCCTCGCTGCCTGAAAACGTAAGTATCGGAGCGACCTCGCCGCTCATAGGAGCTCTAAACGAAGTAGAGAAATTTCCTACGAATTCAAGCCCCTGGGTGATAGGATAAATAAGTCCTAGCCCGTAGCTGGCTCTGCCGTCTTTTCTATCGTTGGCGTTTTCGTATAGGGCTTTTACGGCTGGGCTCATCGAGCTATCCATATCAAATGACGTTTTTATGCGGTCGTAGCGTAAATTCGCGCTTAAAATCGCGTCGTTGCTAAATGCGTATTCAAGCAATCCAAACCCGGCGACATCAAGCTGTTTGGTTCTTAGCCTATTACGAAATCTAGGGCCGTTATTTACGCTTTGATACACGCTATCCCAGTCCTCGTAATAAAAATCTACGCCGTAGGTTTGGGTTAGGTTGTCGCCTACAAATTTACCGATAAATTTGCCGCCGTAGACCTTCGGACCGTTTACGTAGTTATCGACTTGCCTAGGCGAAAACGAGCCGATGTAGGGCCTTATATTTAGGTGCGTATAAAGCTCTCTGTAATACAAGCTAGAATCTAGCAGAAATTTATCGTTTATGTTGCCTTCGTAGTTTAACGCTACGTATTTTTCTCTAAGAGGTGCTTCTTTTATGTATTTTTGAAAGCCTCTTTTATTCGCCGTTCCGGGAGCGCCGACCGCCGTACCGACTACGCCGCGCTGCGACTCTGTGTATCTAGTTACGAGCTCAAGTCTGTGAAAATCGGCAAAGCTATATCCGCCTTTAAAATCAAGGCTTCGGTAGTTATATCTCGTATTTGGGATTTTACCCGCAGGAGTGTCGTAGTCTTTGCCGTGCTTGTAGTTTAGCCCGAGCAATGCGTCAAACCCGTGTCCGACTACGCCTAGTTGTAAGCGGTTTTGTACGCCTTTGTTCGCGCTTTGATACTGGGTGCTTAGATACGTATCAGATAACGCCCAGTCGCCGTGCACGTCTCCGCTAGCTCTTTTGGTGACTAAATTTACTATGCCGCCAAAGGCATCCGTGCCGTAAAGCGTGCTAGCGGGACCTCTTATTATCTCTATCCTTTCGATTTGATCGGGCGTGAAGATCGAATACTCAAACGCCGGCCTACCTCTAAACCTAAGTCCGTCTACGAACATCGGCACGCGGTAATCAGACGAACTAAAACCTCGCACGTTTACGGTGCCCGAGTCCATGCCTTCGTTTACGATCGAAACTCCCGGCGCTTCGCTGATTAGCTCCGGTACGCTTTTGCCGAGCTTCCTTTCTATTTCCTCTTTATCTACTACCGAGACGCTTTTGCTTATCTCGTCTACGCTTTGAGACGATCTTTGCGCCGTGACGGTTACGCCTTCTAGCGATTTTAGCCCTACTTCGTCTTGTGCGGCAGCCAAAACGCCGACCAAAGCGAGGCTAAGCACGATTTTTCTCTGCATTTAAACTCCTTTAAAAATTATTAACGGGCAATTATACAGAAATATATAATGATTTTCAATGATTAAAAATAAGGTTTTAGTAAATAATTTATTTTGAAATTTTAGCGATACCGGGAGGATGTAGCCCTCCATAAAAATGTCCTAACCAAATATCTTATTATTTCTAATTTGATATTATTGTTATATTTGGCGCATGGATAATGGATAGCAAATGCAGTAGCACTCAAAGATGTCTTATTTTGGCGGCAATGATGATTTTTAGCCTTTGATCTTAAAAAGACGGAAACAAGAATATGTTTTCATATTAGGCGAATTATTACAAAAAACATGAACAAACTTCAGACGATTTTGAAAAAATATAAGACAGAGTAGCCTAGCACTACTCTTTTACGGCCACTTTTTCTAAAAAGCAAATCAATCTTTTCTTTGTTACTTCTGGCAAAGAATTAAATTTGCCGTCAACCAAAAAGATTTTGCCCGTATCCTCGGGAGATCGGATAAGGCGCCCGATTGCTTGCCTAAAGGTTATAACCATCTCATTTGTATATTCGAACCAAAAAAATCTATCATCCTTTTCTTTTAAAAGTGTCCATTTTTTTGTTGTATAAACCGGGTAAGGTAGTTTTGTTATAAAGAGTCTTTCAAGCGCCTCTCCTTTTAAATTTATACCGGTAGCATAATTCCTAGTGGCTATTAATATGCCGCCGCTTTTCTTAAAATTCTCTATAACATTTTGGACGCTTATACCCTGCTCGGCCAAGACCAGCTTATCTTTTACGCTTTCAAGTTTTTGTGCTAGGAGTTTTACCTCGTCAAAGCCGCCCACTAATACCATCGTATTTTTGTCATCGTAGCCTCGCAAAATTTCATCGGCAAAATACTCAAACCTTTTTTCGTCGTCTTCTATGAATGCTTTGTCGGTAATCGAATAGGTCGCTTGTTCAGGACGTAAAATTCCATTAAAGATTCTTATGAAGCATACTTTAGATTTTCGATTTTGAATAACTCTATCTCCGAGTTTTATATCGCTAAAATTTATACCCATGCGTTTGTAAATTTCAAGATCATGAACGTCTAGAGTTAGAGAGGCTGTAGCCGTTATGCCGATAAATCGATCTATTTTACTCCAAAATCTATCGGCAAGCTTAAGCTTTATATTCATATCATATGTATGAAACGATATAAATCCTCTTTCTTGCGAAAAGCTTACGTAAAGATCCTTGGCACACAAGGTGCTTCTGACGTCATTAAATTTATTGAGAAAAATTCCTAGTTGAAAAAATGGATCTTTTTTATAAAATTTATTTAGTTTGGCTCTAAGTGCTTTGTTTTTCTCCTGACTAAAAAGCTTATTCAAAACACCTGCTGCTTTTCTTTGTATAACAGTCTCGTTGGAAATTAGTGTTTTACCAGCCATTTTTTCGTCCCGCATAATCTCGTTTATGCTTTTTACGAGTTCAACCTCTTCGTCCAACAACTTAACCAAAGTTTTAGGTGCGCTAGGATTATCGCGAATTATTTTTGCGATCGTTTTTAACTGCAAATAATAACCATATAGAGAAAATGACGAGTTTAGGGTTAGTTCAGCCATATTAGGCAGCTCCTGAACTTCATCAAAAATATAAACCGTATATTCAGGCTCTTCATATTTTTCATTAAATATAAATTTATAAAACAAAAACGCATAATTGGTAATTTGAATAGGATACTCTTTAAAGCTTTCGCTATTGCTTTTTTCAAGCGCAAGGTTGCTGGCGATATATTCTCGTTTATTGGTATCGACTATATCTAACTCGTTTAAAAAATCTTCTATTAGGATATTTGGAAAATCTATTGTTAGTTTTTTAACGGCCGCTTCAATTATCTCCTTGTTTAAAGGTAAAATTTCGGAGCCAATGTCCGAGTCCATAAAAAGAGCAAGCTTATTTAAGTCTAAATAGTTACTTTTACCTATTCCTAACACATAATCTGGCATATCTTTGACTGCTTTAGCTTCGAGAAATATGCTTTTAGCCAATGAATTATTGCTAGTGGCTATTATCACTCTTTGAGCCGTCTTTTCATCAATTAGCTTCTTTGCAAGCATTAAAGCCGAAAAACTTTTACCAAAGGCCGTAGGCATCTCGCAAATACAATATTTACCTTCTTTTATCCTCTTTGCTGCATAATCGACGAATTTCTTTTGTTCAGATCTAAGTTCCATTATTTATTCCTTTTTATTTGTTATATTATTTTTAAATTTTACTATTGAAAAAACTTAATTTTTAATTGTATAATACCTTAATTCTTAAAAAAAGAAAGGGACAAAATGGAAAATTTAAAAATATCCTTTTTTCTCGGTAACCCTTTGCTAATCGGCAGATTTAGCACGATTGATTCTATTTTGGTCAATCTTTACGTTAAGAGGCATTTTGGCAAAAATATAGAAATCGAAAAACTTTATGATTTTGATTTTATAGAAAAATATAAAGACGGCTACTGCGGTTCTATTTGGTTCGTAGAAAAAAGAGATCCGGTGTCGCTTGAGAACCGATGTATCGTTAAAAAGCCCGAATACGAGTATCTTAACGAGCATAGAGCAAATAAAATAGAATATAGCATGGGCAGCGGCGAATTTAAAGCATATAATATTTGGAATGAGCTTTTAAAGACCCCTAAAATCTATTTTTACGTTAGAGGTAAAAAAGAGATCATAGAAGATCTTTTACAGGATTTAAAATTTATAGGTAAAAAAACAGCCATTGGATATGGGCAGGTTTCTTCTTTTTTGGTAGAAACGACCACTGAAGATAAGTCCGTATTTTTAGCCGAAAATACTCCAGCGCGACCAATTAGCGTAAAAAACTACCCGTCTTTAAAAAATGCCAGGATTACTTACTATAATGGTAAAGTTCCTTATTGGGCAAATTGGACCAAAGAGGCATGCTATATGCCAAATTCATCTCTAATAGAAACTATCTATCCAGGCAAAGAAAGACCAAGTATCGACGAAAAATATTTGAGCAAATACCACTCAGCCATAAATTTCGTATATGAGGTTTTACATAAAGATAAAGCTAATTGGCAAGAGATAAATTTAAAAGAAAAGGCGAAAAAAGAGGATGTAATTATTGACGGACAGCCACATCTTTGTGCACTCTCGGGAGAGCAGTCCGAAGAAGGAATTTTATGCAAAAGTATAGAAAAAACACTTGGTTCGACTTTTACAGACTATGCCTTTTTAAATAACTCTAAATTTGTATCAAAGCAAACTTTTTGGACGCTTCAATGCGGCGTTAATAGTAGAGTAGGCAAAAAGTCTTTAGGATTTCATATGATTGATAAAAACGGCATAACCTATGTTATGGGTAAAAATAAAACCAAAAGTATAGAGCAGGCTATCCAAAATACTTCGTTGCCTTTTAATTTAGCGCTTAAAACTACGCCAAATAATCAACACGTAGTTTTTAAATCAAATTTGACACTTTCTAAGGATCTTATAGCTTGCCAATACGGAAACGAAACTTATTACTTTAGTTATGAAGAGGCCAAGGAGTGCTTAAAACGAGTTAATGAGATAATAAAAGATCATCCGATAACAAAAAGCCACCTCATACCTAATCCACAAATCGAAGCCCCTTTTGTAAACTTAAAAAAAGAGGCAAAAAACAAAGAGACCATACAAACGATCAGCGATTTTTACAAACAGTATAGTAAAGACGTTAGGGTAGGAGCTTATATTCTTACAATAGGAGAAAAATAAATGCGTATAGTCCTGACATTTACGGAAGACGTAAGCGAGATAAAGCCTAGAGAAGTGCGTAACTTTTGCGGCTCTATTACAGAGCAAAAATTTAACAATATAATTATGTATCACGGCAACGACGCGCCGCCGATTATATATAAAAAACCGTTCAAATATGCTATTGAAATTCTTTTTTATGAAAATAATTTCTTTGCGTTTCAACATCTTATGGAAAAGCTTGAACAGTACAAAAACAACTTTTTCGGTAGAAAAATAAAAAAGATAATCCCTAAAGAAGACGGATATATGCCGCCGTTTTATCTTGGATCTCAAACGATAGAGTATTCTACTAGAACGCCGATAATAATAACCGCAAATAAGACCGAATATCACATGAAATACTATTTTGAGAAAAACGACAAAATTCAAGACTATATTTCATTTAGGATAAAAAGAAATTTGGCTTATCAGCTAGAGTGCTACACCAAATTTAAGCAAAATTTTGAAAATCTTATTCTAAATTTTAAAGATTTTAGGATCATTACGGAAAAATATAAAGAAAATATCAACTTTATAGGGCTTTGGGCAAATTTTACATCTAATTATCAGCTTCCTGAAATGATAGGATATAAAAACGGCCTAGGCTACGGACAATTAGTGCAAAACACCAAAATAGACATTAAAAAATAAAAACCAAAGGAGAAGTCATGCTAAAAGACTACAAAATCAAATTGGCTATCAAGACGGTTAGCCCAATCGCAATCATTGAAAACAATGATACCGAACCGGGCGGAAATATCGTAACGCGCATCAAAAAAACGGCCGCGGTTAATCAAAACAGCGAGGACTTAAAAATAGACTATATCCCTTATTTGCCTGCAAACGGCATTAGGGGGCTGTTACGTCGCTTGGCAACAAAAAAGCTAGTCGATGCCGTAAAAGAAAACGACAAAATCGAAGAGCTAAAAGATACAGATCTTCACGCAATGTTAAGCGGTAGCGGCGTAAGCAAATCAGGACTTAAATTTAAAGAGATCGAAGAGATCAGAGAGAAAAATCCGATCTTATCGCTATTTGGCGCAGGTATATTAATGGCTGGAAAATTAAAAGTAGCAGACGCTACCCCTCAAGATAAAGAAAACGCTAAAAATTTAGTCAGGAGACAAACTTTCGTCAAGGTAGATGATATTTTGATGGGAACTAAATTTAGCCAGCTTTATACGAAAAAACAGATCGAAGAGTGGGAAAAAAGCGTTGAAGAAAACTCCGAAGCACGCAAAAAAGATCGCGATGCTAAAAAGTCTGAAAAAGAAACAAATGAGACGTCTAACGAAGAGCCAAAAACGAAAAAATCATCTATTCAACATTTCGCCCAAAGAGAGTATATTGCATCTGGAGCAACTTTTAACGGCGGCTTTTTCTTAGAAAAGGCGTCGAAACTCGAGTTAGGGATGTTCTTGCACGCGCTTGAAAGTTTTGTGGAAAACGGGCGACTCGGATCTAGTCAAAATATAGGATTTGGAGTTATCGATATACACATAGAAGATGTAAACAATAGCTTAACTATGGATAGATCAAGCGATAGTAACTATATCTTTAATGCCGAGTTAGATAAAAGTCTAGAAAATGAGTTTGAAGAGGCGTACTGGGCTTATGCTGAATTCTTAAAAAAAGCAACTAAGGAGAATATAGAACTTATTTCTAAATTTTAAGTTATAAATCAATATACTAGATCTAAAATTAACCAAGTACATTACTATAATAGTCAAGTTATTTAACTTATTATTGTTAATTAAAATGTTTTAAATAATTTTATGAAATTTTAAAAGTTTGTTATATTTTTTTATTTTTAAAAAAATAAAAAAATATTTGAAAGATCTCGGTAAAGCTTTTTTAAAGCTTTACCAAATGTCTACTCATAGGGAAAAATATAAAAAGATAATATACATATTAAGCTGTTTTTAAAGTGTATAATCTTACCGAAAAAATTAAATTTGACCCATATTGCGTAGATTGAGTGCTGTTTTAAATAAAGTATTGTAAGTTTAGAATGCTAAAATTTCAGAAGCTGGCAAAATATCATCTTCAGTTTTAAATAAAGTATTGTAAGTTTAGAATGATATATCCTTTACGGCTCTTACAAGATGTATCAGTTTTAAATAAAGTATTGTAAGTTTAGAATAGCGTTTTGTGTCAATCGTAAAGACCGCTAAAGAGGGTTTTAAATAAAGTATTGTAAGTTTAGAATCCGATATAAGTTCTGTTACGGTTAATAATTTTATGGTTTTAAATAAAGTATTGTAAGTTTAGAATTTGCTCGTGGCAAAGCCACGTAGCAATGGCTGAATGGTTTTAAATAAAGTATTGTAAGTTTAGAATGTGCTTTCTGGAGCGCTTGCCGGTCATTGGGTCGTAAGAGTTTTAAATAAAGTATTGTAAGTTTAGAATTGACGGAACGCTGGGCAAATTTGAGCTAACGGGCGGTTTTAAATAAAGTATTGTAAGTTTAGAATCGTCTAGTTCTATATTCTCGCCTATTTCCTCAAAGTTTTAAATAAAGTATTGTAAGTTTAGAATATTTTTCTTGTGTTTTTTTGACCTGAAGCGCTAGAGTTTTAAATAAAGTATTGTAAGTTTAGAATAAGACGAGTTTCGCGAATACGGCGCGGTTAGCTTACGTTTTAAATAAAGTATTGTAAGTTTAGAATTCGACACATATATCATCTAATTGCTTTTCCGTTAATGTTTTAAATAAAGTATTGTAAGTTTAGAATTTCGTGTAATCTATATCTAATATCGTGGTCGTAGGTAAGTTTTAAATAAAGTATTGTAAGTTTAGAATCCGCTATCATTTCGTTAGTGTTCATCGTCTTATCCTGTTTTAAATAAAGTATTGTAAGTTTAGAATCTTCACGCAAGCGCCGAAGTTTTCGCTAGCCGTCGGCGTTTTAAATAAAGTATTGTAAGTTTAGAATGACGAAAGGATGAACGATGGAGACATGCACCGAGCTGTTTTAAATAAAGTATTGTAAGTTTAGAATCTGCGATAACGGTTTTACTTTCCGCGCTTTGCGTCGTTTTAAATAAAGTATTGTAAGTTTAGAATGCAGCTAAATTTCTATCAAAAGACACAAGGGAAACCGTTTTAAATAAAGTATTGTAAGTTTAGAATGAGGAAATCGTCAAACAAATCAAAGCCCTAGATCTAGGTTTTAAATAAAGTATTGTAAGTTTAGAATCCGAAAATCGCCGTCAAAACGCCCGTTTTGCTCTGTTTTAAATAAAGTATTGTAAGTTTAGAATTGGCATCCCATGCTCTACTAAAGCTATCTATTAGGTTTTAAATAAAGTATTGTAAGTTTAGAATAAAATGAACCGCAAGGGGATAGGCATCGAGCTAAAGTTTTAAATAAAGTATTGTAAGTTTAGAATGTATCTATAGGTAATAGTTGTTTTCGAGATATGAGTTTTAAATAAAGTATTGTAAGTTTAGAATAGCAAAAAAAAATCGGTTTTTGAGCTTGGCACTGCGGTTTTAAATAAAGTATTGTAAGTTTAGAATAAAATAAAACTATTTCAAATCCAAATAGAAGATATAGTTTTAAATAAAGTATTGTAAGTTTAGAATAAAAAATAGAAATACCAAGAACCGAATTTGTCTTTGGTTTTAAATAAAGTATTGTAAGTTTAGAATGCTGGATATTGTTTGCCGTCGTTTCGCTTCGAGACTTGTTTTAAATAAAGTATTGTAAGTTTAGAATCTTCTCGTAATTTGAGAAATTTAGCTTTCATTGTTGTTTTAAATAAAGTATTGTAAGTTTAGAATTGAGTTTTTCTACTTTCTCTTTTATGCGCGGCAATGAGTTTTAAATAAAGTATTGTAAGTTTAGAATTCTTTTGCTCAAAGACATCCTTTGATTGATTAAGCGTTTTAAATAAAGTATTGTAAGTTTAGAATATATCGTTTAAAAGGCTTTTTAAAGGGCTTAAAGCCCGTTTTAATAAAGTATTGTAAGTTTAGAATATATCGTTTAAAAGGCTTTTTAAAGGGCTTAAAGCCCGTTTTAAATAAAGTATTGTAAGTTTAGAATATCAAATAAATTTAAACTCTTTTGTTTAACGGCAAAGTTTTAAATAAAGTATTGTAAGTTTAGAATCATAGTAGGCCAGATCACCGTGATTTAAAGGCTTAAGGTTTTAAATAAAGTATTGTAAGTTTAGAATTCAGTAATGTAATAGAAATCGTCCTTTCTATAAAAGTTTTAAATAAAGTATTGTAAGTTTAGAATTATAATCTTGACTATTTGTATAATAGGAGCCGTAAGTTTTAAATAAAGTATTGTAAGTTTAGAACGTATCATCTACGCCATCACCCCTAACCATTCTTTGGTTTTAAATAAAGTATTGTAAGTTTAGAACCAGCAGATTGAAGCGGTATATGATAGTTGTTTGTGTAGTTTTAAATAAAGTATTGTAAGTTTAGAACTAACGTTTGAGTTCGTAGTGTAGGGCGAAGTGATTAGTTTTAAATAAAGTATTGTAAGTTTAGAACCATCAAAAACTTTTGCAATTTTTTCTAGGTTTGATGTTTTAAATAAAGTATTGTAAGTTTAGAACCCGAAAACCTGCAAAAAACGGTTTGGAAATTTAGGTTTTAAATAAAGTATTGTAAGTTTAGAACTTATGATCGTTTCGGCTAATGAGGACAAGGCTACGGGTTTTAAATAAAGTATTGTAAGTTTAGAACAGTTCGGGGAGTAGGCGGACGGCGGGCTGAAATTCGGTTTTAAATAAAGTATTGTAAGTTTAGAACTTATGATCGTTTCGGCTAATGAGGACAAGGCTACAGCGTTTTAAATAAAGTATTGTAAGTTTAGAACATCAAACGTTATCACAAGAAATATAAAGGCATCGGTTTTAAATAAAGTATTGTAAGTTTAGAACAGGCTTCGTTATCTTTAATAATACCGTCCATAAAAGGTTTTAAATAAAGTATTGTAAGTTTAGAACTAATAGTTCGCACCTTCTGCTTTGATGTGGATTGGAGTTTTAAATAAAGTATTGTAAGTTTAGAACGGTTATGACTACAATAATTTTTTGATTGTTCTTGGTTTTAAATAAAGTATTGTAAGTTTAGAACGGCGTTCCCGCCGCGTCGCTATTCCCTAGCCAGCTCGTTTTAAATAAAGTATTGTAAGTTTAGAACACGTAAATTTAAACACGGGTATAGGCGCGCTAAACAAGTTTTAAATAAAGTATTGTAAGTTTAGAACAAGGCTTCTAGCGATATTTTAGAGCAGCTTAAAAAGCGTTTTAAATAAAGTATTGTAAGTTTAGAACGTTTATGTTCGTATGCTTTTTCAAATGCGCTTACAGTTTTAAATAAAGTATTGTAAGTTTAGAACTCAAGAATAATGTTTTTAAAAAGCTCGGAATTGACGTTTTAAATAAAGTATTGTAAGTTTAGAGCAATAAAAAAAGCTGGTAAATCTTAAAAACGGCGTAGTTTTAAATAAAGTATTGTAAGTTTAGAACGCGACGGGGAAAGAGTAGTGGTAGAGCGTGAAGCGAGGTTTTAAATAAAGTATTGTAAGTTTAGAACAGCTCGACAAATGCGCGCTGTGTAGTGAAACACGAAGTTTTAAATAAAGTATTGTAAGTTTAGAACAAGTACGCCACCTTTTTGCTCCTTAAATTGTAAAGTTTTAAATAAAGTATTGTAAGTTTAGAACTCCCGCCGACGCTAGAAACTTCATCTCCGTCACGCGTTTTAAATAAAGTATTGTAAGTTTAGAACATGGAAATAAAGATTTTAAATACCTTACAATCGCGCGTTTTAAATAAAGTATTGTAAGTTTAGAACATAATACCTTAAAAAAATTAACCGATAGGCTTAGGGTTTTAAATAAAGTATTGTAAGTTTAGAACTTCCTCAATCAAAATATAAGGCTACATAAATGACTGTTTTAAATAAAGTATTGTAAGTTTAGAACGCAGAGCTTAAAAAGCCAGTTTCCCCCTCTCCAGCGTTTTAAATAAAGTATTGTAAGTTTAGAACACTCTCTAGTCAGTTCGGTTAGCTCGTTTTTGAGAGTTTTAAATAAAGTATTGTAAGTTTAGAACCTATAATGTTTAGTTCTGCTCTTATGCATTATATGCAGTTTTAAATAAAGTATGGTAAGTTTAGACCACACTACAATGCACCCATGCATTTTTCGTCCTTAGTTTTAAAT
>NZ_CAURPW010000021.1 GCF_963526985.1 uncultured Campylobacter sp. | reverse complement strand
TGCCAAATAGCGTGTATTTTTAATAGGCAGCTTAGAACTTAAAGCGCGTAAATGCCCCAATCCCTCCAAAAGCCGTTAAACGTATTTAACGTATTTAGCCAAACGTCTTGCGACGGCAACGACAATAATCTTGCAAAAGCAAATTTAAATCGGCGGCTTGTACCTTCCGCACCTACGTATCTAGGCCCACGCTCTAGCCAAAAGAGTATCCAAACCTTGCCGGCTGAAAGATAAATTTAATATTTTAAGCAGACGTAAGACTACAGTAAAAGAGATTTGATAAGATGGCCTAGCTAACTAAGGTCGCTAGGATTAGAGTATATCAGGCCTTTATTTACGGATTTTTAAATGCAGCCTATTTATAGTCCTTGTTTTTGAGGATTTAGGGTTGGTTTTATATCGCGTGCCTTCTTTGGTTTTTCTTTGGTTGATTTTACCGTACTTTAGCTTTTTAGTTTTTGCTTTGCGTTATCTTGAGTTGTTTGGCTTACCGCAGAAGCAAGCAGTCTCATCTTTGATTTGCTCGGTTTTTTTAGGTAAATTTTTGGCTTTAGAGGTTTTATTGTTTATTTTGTCTTTAGCCTCGTTAATTTTTTTAGACGCCTTTTGCTTTACGACAGGGTCGTTTTCTCCGTAGCCTATATACCTTTTAGACTTTCGTAGGTCTTATAGTAGGTACCGTTTATATTCTTGGAATCTTTGGTACTTTTAAATTTATTCGTTTTTCTATACTCTATGACGGCGTCTACCTTCGTTGGTTCGAATTCAATAATGGCGTATACTTTCGTTGAGCCGATGTCTTTTAGGCTCATAAGCTCTCTTTAATAGCGGTATTTAAATTTATAGCAGCAAACAGCATAGATGCGCATACAAGCATGAATAATACGAATTCGTTCATTGATTTTCTTGTTTAGTTATTTTGATATCGTTTTTTATTATAGCGAAAAAATGATTTAACTAAGACGGTATTATCGACGCAATGGCTCACTAGCGGCAACTACCAAATCAATATGGAATTAAGATAGTCCTTCCATAAAACAATAGACATCGGTAAGAGCTATTCCAGCTAGGATTTTAAACAACATCCCCATATTCCAAAATCCCTTGGAATAGTTAATTATTTTCCTTCTTCAAACGCACCGACGGCTAAAATTTTACCAATTCTAGCATTTAAAAGCTGATCTACTTTTAGCTTTTCGAGCTTTTCAAGCTCGGTTATAAAATAGCTTGCGAGAGCTTTAACGGCGGCTTCTTTATCTCGATGTGCGCCGTTCACCGGTTCTTCTATAACATCGTCTATCAAACTTAAATTTTTTAAGTCGTCGGCGGTTATTTTTAAGGCTTTTGTAGCCTGTTCTTGTTTTAAAGGATCATTCCAAAGTATCGCTGCACAGCCCTCTGGAGAGATGACCGAAAAAACCGAATTTCTCATCATAGCAAGTTTGTCGGCAACGCCTATGGCTAGAGCACCGCCGCTTCCGCCTTCGCCTATAACGACGGCTATCATCGGCGTTTTTAAATTTGCAAATTCAAATAAATTTCTAGCTATCGCCTCGCTTTGACCGCGCTCTTCAGCTGCAACGCCCGGATATGCGCCCGGAGTATCTATCAAAAACAGTATCGGGAGTCCGAATTTCTCAGCCATTTTAGCTATTCGTAAAGCTTTGCGGTAACCCTCGGGATGAGGCATACCGAAATTTCTTTTTAGTTTATTTTTGGTTCCTCGCCCCTTTTGCTCGCCTATTACGACGACTTTTCTAGAGCCTATATAGCCGATAAAACAAACTATCGCCGCATCGTCGCGATATGCCCTATCACCGTGCAACTCGTAGTAATCCCTCATCATGCCTTTTATGTAATCAATAGCGTAAGGACGATCGGGGTGTCTTGCCAAAGCAAGGCGCTGAAACTCGTTAAGGTTTTTGTAAATTTTAGCAGTCTCTTTTTCTAAATTTTTATTTAGAATTTCTACCGCATGCTCATCGCCACGAATTCTTGCATTTGCGATGTCGTCGTCTATTTGCTTGATACTTTGCTCAAAGTCTAGATAACTTGCCATTATATCTTCTTAAATACTATAGAGCCGTTTGTGCCGCCAAACCCGAAAGAGTTACTCATAACGGCGTTTAGCTCGGCTTTTCTAGCTAGATTTGGCACGTAGTCCAAGTCGCATTCTTCATCTCTAGTCTCGTAGTTTATAGTAGGCGGTATGAGGCCTTCTTGCATAGCCATTATAGAGATAACCGCTTCTATCGCACCAGCTGCGCCTAAACAGTGCCCGGTTTGTCCCTTGGTCGAGCTAACCGGCGGTACGCTGTCTCCAAAAAGAGCCTTAAGGGCGGCTGTTTCATTTCTGTCGTTAGTCGGAGTTGATGTACCATGCGCGTTTATATAGTCGATTTTTAAATTTCCAGCCATTTTAAGGGCTTTTTTCATAGCAGATAGCGGCCCTTCAAGCGAAGGCGAAGTAATGTGATACGCATCGCCGCTCTCGCCAAATCCTACAATCTCGGCGTAAATTTTAGCCCCTCTTGCCTTTGCGCTCTCATATTCTTCTAGCACGAGCGCACCGGCCCCTTCTCCCATGACAAAGCCGTCCCTGTCCTTATCGAAAGGACGAGAGGCATGCTGAGGGTCATCGTTTCTAGTAGAGAGCGCTTTCATAGCGGCAAATCCGCCTATTCCTACTCCGCAAACCGTAGACTCGGAGCCTACGACTAGCATTTTTTGCGCCTCGCCGATCATTATAGTCTTAGCCGCTTCGATTATGGCGTGAGTAGACGCCGCACATGCCGTTACGCTAGAGATATTGGGTCCTTTTAAGCCGTGTTCTATCGAAACTATACCGCCTAGCATATTTACTAGAGCAGAAGGTATAAAAAACGGAGAAATTCGTCTTGAACCTTTTTCGAGCAAGGTGTTGGAATTTTTTTCGATATTAGGCAAACCGCCTATGCCCGCAGCCGAGCTAACGCCGAAATTTTCAGCGTCAAATTCGCCGAAATTCGCATCAGTCATGGCTTCTTTGGCAGCCTTTAGGCCAAGCTGGATAAATCTATCGACCTTTTTAACTTCCTTTGCATCCAGAACCGTAAGCGGGTCAAAGTCCGTAATCTCGGCAGCGATCTGAACGGGAAAATCGCTCGCGTCAAAAGAGGTTATCTTTTTTACGCCGGTTTTACCCTCGCAGATAGCCTTAAACGAGCTATCTTTATCAAGTCCCAAAGCGTTAATCATCCCAATGCCGGTTACTACGACTCTTTTCAAGGCTACTCCTTGCAAAAACTTATTTATTTAGGTTCTCGATGTAGGTTACGACGTCGTTTATAGTGATTAGTTTCTCGGCGTCGCTATCAGGTATCTCTACTTCAAATTTCTCCTCAAGCGCCATAACGAGCTCAACCACGTCAAGCGAGTCCGCGCCCAAATCCTCGATAATCTTAGACTCGCGCTTTACCGCATCCGGAGCCACGCTTAGCTGCTCAACCACTACGTCTCTTACGTCATCAAATACTGCCATTTTCTTCTCCTAAAAATTAAAAATTTCGTGATTTTAGTATATTTTAGCTTAAAATTTCGCAAAAACGCAAAATTTACGCGCCTACATGTATAGTCCGCCGTTGATTTTTAGCGTCTCACCCGTGACGTAGCTAGCGTGATCGCTTAGCAAAAACGCCACGGCCTCGGCCACTTCGCTAGCGCTTCCAAATCGTTTTAGCGGGATGTTGTCACTGTAAGTTTTTTTGATCTCGTCGCCAAGCTCGCTCGTCATATCCGTCTCGATGAAGCCCGGCGTTACGCAGTTAAAGCGCACGTTTCTCGCCGCGCCCTCTTTGGCGAAACTTTTGTTCATCGCGATCATTCCGCCCTTGCTCGCAGCGTAGTTGGCTTGCCCCGCATTGCCCATCTCGCCTACGATAGAAGCTACGTTTACGACGGCGCCAAAGCGTTTTTTGCTCATTACTTTTAGCGCCTCGCGACATCCGATAAAAGCCGAGGTTAAATTTGCGTTTATCACGCCGGTAAAATCCTCCGTCTTCATGCGAAGCGCGAGCTTGTCGTTTGTTATACCGGCGTTATTTACGAGATAACTTAGCTCGCCGTCGGCGTCCGCGATCAAATTTATCGCTTTTACAAACTCGTCCTCGTCCGTCGCGTCAAATTTAATCACCGCAGCCTGCCCGCCGTTTGCTACGATTTCAGCTTGCAATGCATCGGCGATTTCTGGCTTTGAGCGGTAGTTTATCCAGACTTTTAGTCCCATTTGCGCTAGAGTTTTGGCTATCTGCGCGCCGATACCGCGGCTAGCTCCCGTGATTAGTACATTTTTTCCGCTAAATTTCATTTTCTTCCTTAATTATTAAAGTAAAATCGCATTTTATCAAAATATTAATAAAATTTAAAACAGCGCCTCGTCCATCTCGGCGGGTTTTTCGATACCCATCAGCGCCAAAACGCTCGCGGCGATATTGTTTAGACCGCCCGCTTTTACAGCCTTTACGCCCTCGCTCATCACGAAGCAAAATACGTCAAAAGTCGTGTGATTGGTTAGCAAATTACCCTGCGCGTCCCTCATCTGCTCGCAGTTGCCGTGGTCGCTCGTGATGATTAGCGCGTAGTTTTTCTCTTTTGCCTTTGCCACGATGCGTCCCAGCGCCGTATCCACGGCCTCGACCGCCTTTACCGCCGCGTCAAATTCGCCCGTGTGCCCGACCATATCGCCGTTTGCGAAATTTACAACGATAAAATCCTGCCCGTCCTCCATGCCTTTTAGCACCGCTTCGCACACGGCCTGCGCGCTCATTTCGGGCTTTTCGTCGTAAGTTTTAACCTTAGGGCTTGGCACCAGCACTCTCGTTTCGTTTTGGGCGAGTTCTTCGATGCCGCCGTTAAAGAAAAACGTCACGTGCGCGTATTTCTCGGTCTCGGCGGTGTGTAGCTGCGTTAGGCCGGCGTTTGCGACGACCTGGGCAAGGGTATTTTTTAGCTTTTCGTTTTCAAATAACACGGGAAAGGCGAAATTTGCGTCGTATTCGGTCATCGTGAGTAGATTTTTGACGACGAACGGGCGCGCGAATTCGCTAAAATTTTCATCGCCCAAAGCCGCCGCGATCTCGCGCACGCGGTCGTTTCTAAAGTTTATAAATATTACGCCGTCGTTTTCGCCTATCCCCTCAAACCCGCCAAAGCTAGCCGGCACGATAAACTCGTCCGTCACGCCCGCCTCGTAGCTTTGCATGACGTATTCTAGCGGTGATACGGTTTGCGCATTTTCTCCGCGCGTCATCGCGTCGTAGGCCGTTTTTACCCGCTCCCAGCGCTTGTCGCGGTCCATCGCGTAAAATCTACCGCTAACGCTAGCTAGCCTAAAGCCTCCGCTTTGCGCCTTTTCTTGCAGAGATTTTATGAACGCCAGCCCGCTTTTTGGGCCTACGTCGCGGCCGTCGGTTATCGCGTGAGCGCATACTTCGCAACCGTTTGCGACCGCAAGGGAACACATCGCGTCAAAGTGGTTCATGTGCGAGTGCACGCCTCCGTCGCTGTAAAGCCCGACTACGTGGACGCACTTGCAGGTTTTAAACAAATTTAAAAGCTTTTCGCTTTTAGCTAGTTCGCCGTTTTCAAAACCGAGCGAAATTTTTACCAAATTTTGATACAAAACCCGCCCGCTGCCGATACACATGTGCCCGACCTCGCTGTTTCCCATCTGTCCGTCGGGTAGGCCCACTGCTAGGCCCGAGGTTTTTATGAGCGCGTTTGGGACGTTTTTAAACAGCCAGTCGTATGTGGGCTTTTTTGCCGCCGCAAATGCGTTAAATTCGCTACTTTCATTATATCCGATGCCGTCTGTTATCACCAAAATCGTTTTTTGAGCCATTTTTAAATTTTTGCCTTAAATTTAGATATTTTTTAACGGCATTATACTAAAATTAGCCTTTTTTAAAATAAAGGCTTTTATGTTTTACTATATTTATGAACTGTTAAATTTTAATATCTTTCAATACATCACCGTTCGCGCGGGCTTTTCGTTTTTCATTGCATTTTGTTTGACCGTTTGGGCGCTGCCTAAATTTATCGCGTGGGCGAAGGCCAAAAACGCCGCCCAGCCCATCTACGAGCTAGCTCCGCAAACGCACCAAAAAAAGGCCAAAACGCCGACGATGGGCGGGCTCGTCTTTATCGGAGCGGCACTTGCGGCGAGCGTGATCTGCGCGAGACTAGATAACGTTTTCGTCTTTGCCTCGCTTATCTGTCTTGCAGGCTTTACGGCGCTTGGGTTTAAAGACGACTATCGCAAAATCTCAGGCGGCAAAAACCACGACGGACTAAGCCCTAGAGCCAAACTCGCGGCGCAAATTTTAATCGCTCTGGCCGTTTCTTCGATGCTGTATTTGCATGGCGAGCTGGGGAGCAAATTTTACCTACCGTTTTACAAATTTGCGGTGCTGGATCTGGGCGTTTTTGCGGTAGCGTTTTGGACGCTCGTCATCGTCGCAGCCTCAAATGCGGTAAATTTAACCGACGGCCTAGACGGTCTAGCTACGGTGCCTGCGGTGTTTTCGCTGCTGACTTTGGGCGTATTTGCCTACATCTGCGGACACGCGGTGTTTAGTTCGTATTTACTTTTGCCCAAGATCGCGGGCGTGGGCGAGACGGTCGTCGTGGCCGCCGCTCTGATCGGCTCGCTGATGGGATTTTTGTGGTTTAACTGCCATCCGGCCGAGGTTTTTATGGGTGATAGCGGAAGCCTCAGCGTAGGCGCATATATCGGCCTCATGGGCGTGATGACGAAAAACGAAATCCTGCTCATCATCATCGGCTTCGTCTTTGTTATGGAGACCTTGAGCGTGATTTTGCAGGTCGGAAGCTTTAAAATTTTTAAAAAGAGAATTTTTCTCATGGCGCCGATACACCATCATTTTGAGATAAAGGGCTGGGTGGAAAACAAGATCATCGTGAGATTTTGGCTCATCGCTGTTTTGGCGAATTTAATCGCGCTGACCGCGCTAAAAATCAGATAAATTTAATAAGGAGAACTTGATGAAAGCGCAGATAGAGCCGGATTACGAGACGGCTAGAAAAAGATACGACGGGATTTTGGAGAAAATTTTAGTCTACGCCGACTACTGCGACGAACACGGCGACGAGAGCGGCGAGAAATATCGCGAGCTAGAAAACGAGCTGCACGCGATCACGGGCAAAGATATGAGTAAATTTGACCTGTGGGAGTGGTGGGAGGCCGACGGGGCTGAAAATTTGGCCTTTGATATCGCGCTTCCGGAGCCTCGCCTCGTGCCCGATATCACAAAGGACGAGCTGCGCGAGATCGTGGAGCGTATGACGAGTTTTGAGCCGCAAGAGAGTGATGACGAGTTTTTGGACGAGTTTTACGATCGTCCGAATTTCGCTTGTGAGGGCGGATATTTTACCGAGTTTTTAAAGCTAAATTTTAAAGATACTTATGATTTTAAGCTTTTTACCAGACACAAACGAAACGGCGTAATGACCGAGCTTGACGCGGAGGAAATAACGCAAATTTTATGGGGTAAAAGGGCGTAAAAAGGAGCAAAAATGAGAAAATCGCTATTTGGCTACGGCGGCACGACGCGCGCGATCGCAAAAAACTTCGGCAAAGAGGGCGGCTGGGACGTCTACGACGATAAATTTAGCGAGATCTCAAACGACGAATGGGGCAACGCCCTACTGCCGCCAAACCTTTTCATACCCGAAAAAAGCGGCTTAGAGATCCCAAGCCCCGGCTTCCCGCCGAGCCACGAGCTGGTTAAAAAAGCGCAAAATCTCACCAGCGAGTACGACTATTTTTACAAAATTTACGGCGACAAAATGCCCTTTACCGTCTGGATCAGCGGCACGAACGGCAAAACCACGACGACGAAGATGACGCAGCACCTGCTGGCGCGCTACGGCTCGGCAATGGGCGGCAACGTCGGAGTTCCGCTCGCAGACCTGGACCCAAACGCCAAAATTTGGGTGCTTGAAACCAGCTCCTTTACGATGCACTACACGAACGCAGCGACGCCCGGCATCTACGCGCTTTTGCCTATCACGCCAGATCACCTAAGCTGGCACGGCGACTTTGCGCAGTATGAGCGCGCCAAACTAAAACCGCTAGCTATGATGGGCGAAAACACTGTCGCGATCCTGCCTAAAATTTACGCCCAGACGCCGACTAAAGCAAAGGTGATAAGCTACGAAAATGAGGCGGATTTGGCCCGGTTTTGCGGGGTAAATTTAAGCGATATCGCCTTTAAAACGCCGTTTTTAATGGACGCTCTTTTGGCGCTTACTATCCAAAAAATTTTGCTTGATAGGTGCGATGTAGAGCTTTTAAACGGCTTTGTCATCGAGGGCAACAAGCTCGAGGAGCTATGCGACGCGCGCGGCAGGACGTGGGTCAACGACACGAAGGCGACCAACATCGACGCGAGCATACAAGCCGTAAAGCGATACGAGGGCAAATTTTTGCATTTGATTTTAGGCGGCGACGATAAGGGCGTGGATATGCGGCCGCTTTTTGAAGCCTTGCGCGGCGCTAAGGCACAAATTTACGCTATCGGCTCAAATACGGACAAACTGATGACGCTTGCGGGCGAGTTTAAAATCCCTGCCGTAAAATGCGAATTTTTAAACGTCGCAGTCGGCGAGATAGATAAACGTTTTAAATTTGACGGAGTCACAAAAACTAGCGCAAATAGCGAAAATTTGGACGAAATAGCGCTTTTAAGCCCTGCTGCAGCGAGCTTAGATCAGTTTAGCAGCTACGTAGAGCGCGGTGATGAATTTAAAAAAGCGATCTTAAATTTACAAATTTGACGCGACGCGCGCACCGCAAAGGCGCTAAATTTGAGCGACTGCCTTTAAAAATAAGTTTTGTATTTTAAAAATACGCCGAATTTTGAGTCTTTAACCGAAATTTAAGTATCAAATAGCTAAAATCACATTTCTTTATTTAAGGCGTGGTTGGATAGCTCAGTCGGTAGAGCAGCAGACTGAAAATCTGCGTGTCGGCAGTTCGATTCTGCCTCTAACCACCATTCTATTATTTAACCCCCTATAATACAATCCAAACAGCACCGAAAGAAGCCCTAAAATACGGCATTTCTAAGCTATTTATAATCCAATAAGCTACAATGAAATATAATGCAATCCAGAGATTTTTGGAACACTCACGGAACATTGAGAGCATTTTTATGAGCCAAAAAATCCCCAATGTTCCAAAATGTGCCGTTTTTTAAAAACCCTAAATGTTCCAAAACGCTTTTAAATATCGTATTTTAGGGGCTAAAATGGCAATAGATATTTTAAAAGATACGCAAATACGCAAAGCAATCAAGAAAGAAAAAGACTACTCATTGACCGACGGCGGAGGCTTAGCGATACTTATTACCTCTAAAGACGTGAAAAGGTGGGTATTTTATTACATAGACCCGGCAAGCGGTAAAAAATGTAGCGTAGGCTTTGGGCTTTATCCGGATATTACCTTAGCAAGAGCAAGAGAGCTAAGGGCGGAATACAAAAGCCTAATATCGCAAGGCATAAGCCCAAAAGAGCACAAAAAGCAGGTAAGAGAGCAAAGACAAAGCGACCATAAGCAAACGTTTAGCAAAGTATTTAACGAGTGGCTGGAGCTTGAAAAAATGCGAGTGCTGCCAAAAACACTACAAACCAAAGCAAACCGTATAAATAATCATATTACGCCTCTTATAGGGGATAGAGCTATCAAAAGCATAAATCACGGCGAGATAGCGCAAATATTAGAACAGATAGGCAAAGAAACGCCTCAAACCGCGCAAATACAGCACCAGCTATTAAATAACATATTTCATTACGCCACCAAAAGGCTACACGTATTTTAATATCATCTCGAATATTCAGGCAAAGGCGATCATCATAAATAAAGAGACGGAGCACTACGGCAAGCTTACCGAGATAGAGGACTTAAGGGCGTTTATTAATAAAATTTACGATTATCCGTTTTTTCTTAGCACGCGCAATATTTTAAAATTTGCCCTGCATATTCCTTTGAGGGTCGCACCGCTTACGCTTTTAAAGTGGGAATATGTGGATTTTGACAAGAAACTTTTAACAATACCAAGAGAGCTACAAAAGAATAAGAATAAATCGCTAGGGGCTTTTATCTTGCCTCTAAGCGATGAGGTTAATAGTATCCTAAGAGAGCAGGAGCGAGAATTTAAAGCCTACCCGTATATCTTTATGAATACGAGCTACAAAAATCCGATCCACAAAGATACGCCTACAAAAACCATTAAAGAGTTTGAATTTTACGATAGAGATACCGGGCGGATAATAACGGCTCATAGCCTTAGAGGCATATTCAAAACAGCCGTTTACAACTACCGAGAGCAACACAAAACCAGCACGGAAGCAATCAACAAGGCGTTAGACCATCTGCACGGCGACAGGGTAGAGCTATCATACAGCGAAAAAGCAACCTTTTTAAACGAGCTTAGAGGGCTCTTTGAGTGGTGGAGCGGATTTATACTAAATTTGAGAGATGAGGAGCGATAAAGATGGCAAAAAAGCTAAAGCAACATGAGAATTCTATCGTTGATGAACTTTTGGCTTTTATCGATGCGGACAAATTAAAAAACGTTTCATTAGGGTGTAGCTTTGCATTTAACGCCGAAATGTTAAAATTCTTAATATCGTGCAAGAGGCTAAATATTTTTTTACAAGGTATTAAAAAAACCGACATAGAAAAGGTAAGCGCGGACACTTTAGAGAAACTAGACAACGCCTTAAATGAAATTTGCACGCCGTATTTTGATACGGATAATCGCAACGATATAAAAGAAGTTGTTTTTATTGCTTTAATAGATATGATTAGCGATGAGGTAACAAATTGCAAAAGAGGCGAGATGAAAAGCAAGAAAATTTTAAACGATTTAAAAAGGCTTAATAAACTCCAAAAAGAAATTATCGAGAAGCATTTTTTTAAAGACAGTATCCCAAATTTTTTAAAAAGAATAGGAGTAAAGAAAGAATTTTTTAGGCGCGGAGATAGTGCAGAATTCGCTTGCGACTTATTGGCTGATTTGCTTTTTGATTGTTATTTTGAAGCAGACAATAAAGACCCAGAAAGCCTTAAAATTTTATTTGATATTGAAATAAAAAACGATGTTATGCCCACTCTTTACACGCTCACGCAGGGGGCCTTAACTTTTGATGAGATAATATCGCTAATCCCTCTTTTGCGCGGTTATGCTCAATCGGAAAGAGACATCGAGACGATAACCGGATTTTGGGATACACAGGAGGCATTATTGGCTCTAAGCGATATTTTAGGACTGGGCATAGCAATGCCGATTAAACGCAATGAATTTCATAATGCCGTTAAAGACGCCTACCAAACATACCTTGAGCTAAAATAAAATAATCTTTAGCAAAAAATAGCTATTTTTTTAATAGATTTTGACATCAAAAGCCAATAGCTTTTTAATACTTTAATTACCTCAAAACCCACCCAAAAAACGCCATTTTATCGTTATGCTAAAAATTTAATTTATGCAACAATACCCTCATCAAGCTTGAATAAAAACAAATAAAGGTCAATACAATGCAACAAACTACACACGAAAGAAAAAAGCTAAGAGCTTATGAGGTGGCAAAGATTTACGGAGTAAGCCAAAGCACGATCTGGAATTACACTAAAAAAGGATACCTAAAGCCTGTAAAGGTGGGTGAGAGAGTAACCCTATTTGATGCTTTAGAGTGCGATCAATTCTTTAACGGCAAGAATGCGGAGCGAGACAATGAGACAGGCGCGCACGAATAAGCAAATCCTGGTAAGGATAATGCTGGACCGGGGCGAGGTAACAGCCTCAGACGTAGCTCATATAAGCAACTCTAATCAATACTTCGTAGAACTCGAGAAGCTAGGCATAAGCGGTAGCAGACCGCACACAAGAGCCAACGGCACTAACTGCAAGATGAGGTTTATCAAAGATCGCAAAAAGGCGCAGGCGTATTTAAACGCCTACAAAGTAGCCGAAGCGATAGCCGAGTATGTCGATGAGGTGCAAGATGTCAAAATATGAGGAGCTAAAGCCTTATCTAAACCGCGACGCCGTAGCAAGCATAATCATAAATTGCGGTTACAGCATAGACAGGGCTTACAAATTTAAGATTAGAGACGAGAGAACGCCTAGCGCGTCGATAGATAAAGACGGCTACATAAAAGACTTCGGCGGAACATTCAGCGGCGACGTATTCGCCTTTTTAAACGAGATTGTAGGCTACTCGAAAGCAGAAGCCCTACAAACAAGTCAAATATGCTTTAGGAGCGGAATGATGACAAAAGATATACAAAAGATATACAAAAGATATACAAAAGATAATAGATACCGGAGCTAATGAATACGGATTAACCGAGCTTGTAAAAATAGACGTGGCCAAAGCCAAAGAGACGGCAAAATTTATTTTTACGAACGACAAAGAGGACATATTTAGAGATTTCATTTTTAAGAGTATCGAGTTTTTACAAGAGCTGGAAACTCAAAAGCAGTTAGTGGATATGGTAACCGATGCGACCATAGAGGAAAATAGCCGGCTAAAAGGCACGAGCGGCTACCAGCCATTAACGCAAGACGAACTAAAAAACATAGAGAGCAACAGAGAGCTATTAACCGGAAATTTGAAGCTAGCGCAAACAATGCTAAATAATTTTTTGGGAGCTCATTACGAACCGCTTTACAAAAGACTAAAGGCTGAGAAATGAAATCAATCGAGGATTTTAAAAACGTAGCTTTGAGTAAGCCAAATTTAGCGCCGTGCGAGGGTTACCAGGAAGCGAGCGAGGTAAAGGATAGCATAGACCTTAATCAATATATTTATGATCTTTATCCGTGCAATTTTCTAAGAGCGTGCAACGCAAAGCTAAGAGATATTGAATGTCTAGGCTATAACACGAAACACCAAAGCCTGGCGATCATTTTAAAAAGCGGCGATAAAACGCAAGCCATAGCCACAAGACGACTAAGAGACGAAGCCGGTAATATTGTCGAGGGTAAAAAGTGGATAAGAGCCAAAGGGTCAAATAATGGCTTCATACCTCATCGCTTTAATAGGTCCGATGACGTAGTATTCATAGCCGAGGGTATAGGCGAGGTCGGACTATTTGAGATACTAAAAGCCTCTTACGTTTGCTTTCAAAATGCGGGCGAAATATCCAAATTCGAGTATAGCCCTTTAAAAGACGAAATTTTAGAAGGGCTGAAAGGTAAGCGCGTAATTTGTTTCGTAGATAATGACGAGCCTAGTCAAAACGGCTTTAATGCTCTTTATCCGGTCATAGGGGGCGATCTTTACCAGGTCAGGTTTAAAGACAGGCCCAAAGGATATGACCTAAGGGATTTAATCGTGGAGCTCTCAAGCAAGTATAACCACAAAGAGCTTTTAAAAGCGTTGCAAAACGAAATCAAAGCAAGACAAGAGAGGGTTTAAAAATGAACGGCGGATTATTAAATTTTTCAGACGACGACTTCATTAACGCACCCAAAGCGCTGCCGGTATATGAGAATACTTCAATAAAGCCGGATATGAGAAAAAGCGATGAGGTAAAAAAGAAAGGCAAAATAAAGCTAAATTTTAACTCTTTATCGGAATTTAGGATTTATCCCGATGAGATAGCGAACTTTAACCCCGTTTGGCTCATAGACGATTTTTTAATGGAGCAAAGCATAACGACGATATACGCCACCGGAGGAAGCGGCAAGAGCTTTTTAGCTCTAGTTTTAGGCGTGTGGCTCTTGGATGCTCAAAAAATAAGCAGACTTATCTATTTAGACGGCGACAACGGTTACACCACGCTAAAACGTAGGCGTGTAGATGAAATATTAAAAACCTACTCAAAAATAGAATACTACCCGCTCTTTAAACAAAACAGCGAGGGGCAGTCGATAGATCGATACAGCGTATTAAGCGACCTAGCCGAGAACCTTACGCCAAATGAACTAAAAGGAACGCTAGTTATCATTGATAGCATACGAGATTTCATCAAAGGAGACTTAGGAAGCGACAGCGTAGTAATGCCATACCTCAACAGCCTAAAGGCGTTTAGAGACAATGGGGCTACCGTAATATTTTTGCACCACCAACCCAAGCAAAGCAAAAATCCCGATGAGAACAACGAAGCTTACAAAGGCGCGACAGCCTTTATCGATAGCGTAGATACCGCATATTTTCTATCCAACAAAACCACCGACCAGGACAAAAGCGAGGGCAAGCTGGCCGTAACGCTAAAGCCCACCAAAGCAAGAAACGGCGCTGAGCATAAAGCCTTTATTATCAACGGGGCTGATTTTAAGCTAGTGCAGGCTGATTATTACAAATATGCCCTAACCGATAAGGAGAGATACACGCTCGAGCTTGCTCTACAAATCATCAAAGATAATCGTATGGGGATAATCCAAAGCGATCTGGCTAGAGAGATAAAAAGCCTAGCCAAAGCGCAAGCCGTAGAGGTATTGTCGAATAATGCCTTGTGGGAGTTTCTAAAACGATATGACGAAAAAGAATACATCATCATCAAAGGGGCTAAAAACTCGAACATCTACAAACCCATAGGAACGGATAGCAATGCGATAAATCCTACGCCATACAATGCGGCGGAAGCATACGAATTTAAAGAGTAACCACTAAAGGGCTAAACCTATAAAGAGGTAAAGCCCTGCCTTCATAAAAATACATAGACGAACAAACACATAAATAAATAAATTTTTATATTTATTTATATTTTTATACGTATTTATCTCCATATTTCTGTTTTTTAGTTTTTTTCTGTTTTTTCCTGTTTTTTAACGGACTTAAAAAACTCAAACACCTTGCTATTACGGGCTTTGCGAGGCTTTTTATTTCTGTTTTTTAAATTTTAGTCTTTTTTGTATTTTTTCTCTTTTTATCGGCTTGTTTCTGTTTTTTAGGTAGAGTTTCGCATACGTTAAAAAACTAAAAAACTGAAAAAAAATAACGCTCTAAGCCCCTAAAATACGTGCCTCTGAGTTTTTTAACCTTTTTAAAAAACTGAAAAAACTGAGCTTTAAGAAAAAACAAGATTAAGACCTCATCCCTACCTTTAAAGGCAAAAAACACACCTCGATTTCAAAGCGAGAATAAATCAAAATAAATCAGTCGGACAAAGAAAATTTAGCCCAGTCCGAATAATGCTCCGTAGTCAAACTCAAACGGCTTGATTTTGAATACTGAATAAAAAGACATACAAAGATATCAAAAAAAGTTAAAATCAAATAGCGGGCTTTATTTTGTGTTTAAAAGCGATGAGATTATTTTTGAGTAGAGCATACGCCCTCCAAGGGCGGAGGGCGGACAACTTGACGCGGTCAAAAGCTTTTTAGCTCAGTGCGTGCGCTTAATTTTGGACTTACGTAGCAATGCCCTTAAATGCGAGCTTTGTCCGTCTCCTTAAAAGTAAGGCAACGAGCCGAGCCTTAAAAATCATCATTCGCCAAAAATGGGGGAACGAATAACCTCAACGCCTGCTTATGACATAGATTTAATCTAGCCCATAGGCACAAAGTAAAAGGGCGTAGCCACTACCGACACCCCCCTGAGATAGAGGGCGGGGTATTCAATCCGTCCTTTTTGGATTTCTCAAAAAAAGAGAAACGCATTTATTCAAGAAAATCTGAAAAAGGGGTTATCCACAAAAAAGAGGAAAACCAACCAGCCGAATATTTGACCCGTTAAAGCTAGGCGTGAGAGGTTTACCACAAAAAAAGGGAAAACCCTACAAGCTGTATGAATTAAAGTCATAGAGCTAAACGAGAGATAATCAAGGCTGAAAGCTAGGTGAGTTTAATTCATAGAGCTAAACGCATTTTTTGCGCCAAGCGTTGAGATCAGAATACGGCATTTTAGCCGTAAATAAATAGACCGCAAAGCCTGAATAAATCGAAGTTATGAGCCGTGATCGGAGCTGGGAGAATTAAATACCGGTAGCTGGGTAAATTTAACTTAGGTAGCTACCAGAGAGATTTAAAGCGGTGGCATTTAAAGGGGATTTACGCGTCAGCATTAAGGCTTTTTAACAATATCCACTAGGCTATTAAACATTTCGCCCATCTTGTCAAAATTTTCAGCCTTGATGTAGTTGATAAGCCAACTCTCAACCCAATACGGCACATTTTGAGAACCGCCCCAATTATTAACCGAGCTTGGCAAAACCCCGACCAATTCGGCAAACTCTTTTTTAGAGAGATTGGCGCGTTTAAGTAATTCATTAAACCCTTTTTTATCCATTTCATAGCCTTTAATACTTATTTGATTATGCAATTATACCAAAAACTATTTAAATAAGTATCTAAAGACTTGACAAGATATTTATTTAAGTGTATAATATGCGATATTAATACTTAAATAAGTAACTTACCACAAAGGAGACCCAATGCAATTAACATTCGACATAGCCGACGAGCTAGACTTAACCAACGAGATACCAAGCACGCTAAACGCCATCAGCACGCTAGTGTATGCTTTGCCGTATCTGCAAAAAGGCGTAGGACCTAATCCCGCCGTAATGGCAAACGCGTCTTATTTCCTAAGCGTGGCGATCGACGACGTAGCCCAAGCCGTGCGAGATTACGCAGATAAGAAAATAGCCGAACAAAGAAAGGAGGAAAAGAAATGATTTTATTTACGCCGAGAGGAGACAGCAAAGAGGGCTTTAATAAGCTTATTATGGAAAGAGCGGGCGGAGCGGATAATTTATCGCATAGAGCCATTTACGACGTAGCATACGGGCTTTATTGCTCATTAGCTCACGTAACAGACAAAAAAGAAGCTTTGCGCGTTATGGTGGATGCTTTAAACGACGAGCTAAAAGAGCTAAGATTACAGCTCAAAGAGCTAAAAGAGGAAAACGAGGAATTAACCCAAAGGCGCGAACAATAAACAAAAGAGACTTTAACCAAG
>NZ_CAURPW010000020.1 GCF_963526985.1 uncultured Campylobacter sp. | reverse complement strand
CAAGCTCGAGGCTAGGCGACGAGAGGTCGTTTATGGTGAATTTTCACTACAATTTCTAATTAAATTTAAGTAGGCTCGTCGCGCGGCTAAATTTACGCGCGCGGCCAGCAAACTCGCTTTTAGCTCGCTCTTTTATACGATTCTTAGCATTAAGCTAAATTTAGATACATTTAGATTTTAAATTTTAGGAGGATAAATGAAAACTAAATTTTCTATCATAGCCGCTGTTTTGGCACTAGTTGGATGCGGCGATAACAACGTAGATACCGTAAAAAACTACACTCTGCCGCAGAAAAAATCAATGACGATAGGAGCGGCCGTAGACGGGTATGAAGGCTGCAAAAACGTCAAGTGGGAGGACGTCAGCGCAAAGGATTTAAAAGCGGTTAAAGTAACCTGCGAGGTCTCGGACGCTATCCTTAAAGCCCAGTTTGACAACCAAAACGCCAGATACGAGGAGGCCGTACAAAAAGCCAAAGACGAGGCGCAAAAAAATGTAGACAGGGCGCTAGAGCGGATAATGAAAACCTATAACGACCTAAAAACCGAGGCCAGCGCCAATGCTAGCAAAGAAGAGCTGCTTGCTCTAGCGAATAAATTTTGTAAATACGACGAAGAGAAAGAAAAGAAACACACCTTCGGCGCGCCGGTAACCTGCGATAACGACGCTCTAGCTGGCGAGCTTTTGGATAAATATAAACTAAACGGAAAATCTTTTATATTTGCTACTTTCGTAAATCAGTTTCAGTGGGCTGCGCTTGACTCGCAGCGTCCGCCAAAGCCTATATTTTTCGGCGATATGCCAAAGAAAATCGGCTCGCGCACGTATGAGATTAAATTTATCATAAACACGGATAAAACCGTTGATGTAGACCGTAAAGCTGTGATGATAGAAGACGGGGAGCGCAGAGATATTAGCGGTAGCGTGCTTAGCAAATTTTACGACAGATAGGGCTTGGGATTTAGGCCGTTTGCGTCATTAGACGCCTGCGGCGAGCATTTTGGGATTACGCCTTTAAGGATTAAAGCACCTTCTTAACGCCCGTAAAGTTGCGTAAAATTTACCGAGTATGACGGCTTTTTGCCGGTAAATTCAAGTGATTAACTTTAGCCTTTTTGCGCTTTAAAATCACGTTTAAATTTAGATTTAGCGCAAATTTTACCCGCGCTAGTTTATCTAATTTACGCGATTTAAAACGTAAGATTTAGCTTTAATTTTGCTTTATTAATCGCTCCAAAGCTTTGATTTAGCGCCCAAATTTATGAGGCGGACTGCCGACCTCATATTTAAATTCGCGAGCTTTTACAGGCGATTTAGCTTTTGCGATACTTGTGCGGTTAAATTTATGCCCAAATCTAGCCCGAATTCGACTTTTATTAGACCAGCAAAATACTTCATATAAACCTTGCTAAATAAGCGTAAATTTACGCCTGCAGAGTCAAAACAAAAGATACGCCGCTCTCATTTTGTTTTTGTCTTTTGCGCTAATTTACCGCTTTTGCGAATCGGGCGAGCTTAGCTAGCTAGTTTTTAAAATTCACGTAAATTTAAAACCCTCAAATTTACTCTAGCGACTTTTTGCATTTATTTTTTGGCTTTATACGCGCCGACGTTTTAGTTTGTCTTTTTACGCCGCGCTTTCAAAATTTGACGACTACTTCAAAACCGGCAACAAACGCAACCTAAATTTAGTCGCTACGTCCAAGTGAAATCCAAGCGTAGCCGAAAAATTTAGCCGCGAGCATAAAGGCTCAAAGGGTAGCATCCAAAGCAAATTTAACAAACTTAAAAAGCGGACTCGGCGATACGGTTTTGCATTTTTGTAAATCGAGTTTTACAGGTAAGCATAAAATTTAATGCGAAAATATAAAATTTGAAGTTTAAAAATAGCGACCACGCAGGGTGCCCACCTACAGGCCAAGCGTAAAAAAAATAAAAATAGATGGAGAGCAAAACTCCCGATTAGCCGAGTTTAGTTTATAAAACAAGGAAAAGAGGCGGACGAGAGGCAAAGCCAAACGCCCGCGCAAATTTAGAAGCGCTGTCCGATAGTAAATTCAAACGTGCTCGTATCATCGCCGTCTTGCTTTTTGAGCGGTTTAGCAAAGATTAGCTGAAGCGGCCCCATAGGCGTTACCCACTCGATACCAGCACCCGCGCTGTATCTACTGATGCGTCCGTCGATATGATCTACGATACCCGGAGCCGTGACGTTTGCGATCTTGCCGTGGATCACGCCGTAGTCAAAGAACAGCACGCCGCGCATCTTTACGCGCTCTATTAACGGGAAGCTAAGCTCCGCCGAGCTATTAAACGACATATCGCCGCCCGTCTCATACCAACTGCCGCTAGAGACTTTTACTTTAGGAGAGACGGTTCTACTCTCAAATCCGCGTAGATTTCTGATACCGCCTAGATATAGTCTCTCGTTGATAGGCACCCAGCCGCGATCCCAAATCTTACCAAAGCTTGATTTAAATCTAAAAATAAGGTCGTAGTCCACCCACTCTCTGATGCCCTGATACCAGTTGAAATTCGTTCTACTCTTTAAAAATTTCTCATCTCCGCCCACGCCCGCAAACTCTAGGCTGGTGCTTGCGATGATACCGGTGCGAGGCAGATAATAATCATCCGTGCTGTTATAGGTGACAGACGGGATGAGCGAGCTTTTTAGGCTCTTGCCGTCTTTGTAACCGACGGTTTTTAACACGTCGCTAAGCCCGCTGATACGGCTTTGTTCGATGATATAGCCCAAAGACACGCTTAAATTTCTGGTTAGTTTTCTACCCACTACGACGTTTAAGCCGTATGATTTCTCGTCGTAGCTGTTCCAGTTATAGTCGTTAGCGTATAGCGTGCCACCTAGGCTATATTCGCTATCAAAAAGGCGCGGGTTGGTTAGACCTATCTGGCCTGAGAGTTCGTTATCGCTCCTATCGACGCTTACGACGCCCTTCATGCCGCTACCAAACACATTCGTATCCGACAAACTTGCGTTAAGTAGCAAGCCGTCCGAGCTGCCGTAGCCGATACCGCCGCTGATAGAGCCGGTGGAGGCCTCTTTTACTTTTACGAGTAGATCGACTTGATTCGCTCCGACGCGTTGTTCCTCGATCTCGACATCGTCAAAATAGCTAGTTCGCTTTAACGCGTCCTTACTATCTTGCAAGTCGGTTCTGCTATATAAATTTCCCTCCGTGAGGTATAGCTCTCGTCTAACTACTCTATCTACGGTTCTATCGTTACCTGAAATTTGCACGTTTCTTATATATACTTTTTCGTCCGGCACGACCTCATAGACGATACTTACGGTCTTATCATCGACGTTTTTCTCGGTTTTTGGATTTATCCTTACAAACGCATAACCCTTATCCGCCACGATGTCGTCGAGCTTTTTCATATCTTGTCTTAGACGAGCGGAGTTCATCACGTCGCCGCTCTCTAGCCTAAAGTCTTTTAAAATTTTCTCTTTATCAAGCTCTAAAAACTCTGGCGCTTCGATATCTACGCTAGATACCCTATACTGCTCGCCCTCGGTCACGTAGTAGGTGAGATCTGCGGTGTAGTTATCCATATAGGCGTTTAGATACGGGTTTGAGACGGTGGCGTCTAGGTAGCCTTTTTGATAGTATTTATCTTGGATTCTCGCAGGATCGTTCGGTAGCTCAAAAAGCTTAACCTTACCGTCGTTTCTACCCCACATCCAGCCCATAAATTCGCGTTCTTTATTCGCTACCACAGGTTCTACGTCGTCATAATCAAAAAGCTTTGCGCCGACTAAATTTACGTTTTCTATTATGATATTTTCGCCGCGGTTTATGTTCATCGTGACAAAAAGGCTGCTTTCATTGCCCGCTACCGGCTCTTTGGTTACGTCTACGATAGTGTCGAAGTATCCTTTTGACTCGTAATACTGCCTTATGCGCTCTTTTGCACGCTCGATGGCTAGCTCGTCGTACATGTTGCCTTGTTTGATATTGATTAGCCCGTCGATAGCGGTTTTGTCGTTAGTCACTACACCCTTGATATCGATACGAGCGATGCTAGGCTTTTCTTTTACCGTTACGGTCACGTCGCCGCCCTCGTTTTCGATATAGATATCGTCGAAGTAGCCCTGCCTAAACAGCTTTGCGATCGCCCTATCCGTACTATCGCCGCTTAGCTCGTCGCCGACTTTTAGCCCCATTATCTCCTTTGCCGTTTCGGGAGACAGATGCACAAGACCTTTAAAATTTATGGAAGTTATCTGCTGGGCATTTGCCAAAACGGCACCCAGAAGTAGTAGAAAAACGCTTTTTTTCATTTATTTAACCTAAAAGTGATGATAAGGCTGTATAATAGCACATTTTATTTTTAAACAATATAAATTTAAAAGGCGAATTTATGAAAATCGGTATCGTAGGCCTAGGACTCATCGGCGGCTCGCTAGGTCTTAGCCTAAAAAACGAAAAACTAATCAGCTGCGTTAGCGGTATGGATTTAAGCAAAGAGCACGAAAAACAGGCGATCAAGCTCGGTCTCGTGCATGAAATTTTGACGCTTGAGCAGATGAAGCAAAAATGCGACATGATATTTCTAGCCATACCAGTCGAAGGCATCATCAAAATCGTCAAAGAATTTGAAGGCATCGGCGAAAACACGACTATCGTAGATCTAGGTAGCACGAAGCAAAAAATCATCGAAGCCGTGCCGGAAAGCATCAGGCAAAATTTCATCCCCGCTCACCCGATGGCGGGCACGGAATACTCCGGTCCGACCGCCGCGTTTTCTGGACTCTTTAAAGACGCGGTCGTAGCTATCTGCGACTTTAAAGAAAGCGGCGAGATGCACGTCAAGCGCTCGGTCGAGCTCTTTTCGCACCTAGGCATGAAGATTATTTTCATGAGCGCGGCCGAGCACGACCACCATGCCAGCGTCATCTCCCACCTGCCCCACGCCATCAGCTTTTCGCTAGCTAGCAGCGTACTAAAAAAAGAAAACAAAAAAAATATCATCGCGCTAAGCGGCACGGGATTTAACGGCATGATCAGGATCGCCAAAAGCTCGCCCGTGATGTGGACGGATATCTTTAAACAAAACAAGCAAAATTTGATAAATTCGATAGACCTTTTCAAAAAAGAGCTTGACGAATGCGAAAATTTAATCAAAAACGAGAAGTGGGACGAGCTGCGAGAATGGATGAGCGAAGCTAGAAAAATACGCGAAATTTTATAAATTCGGGCGCAAATTTACCTTAAATTTATCGCTTTTTAGTACAATCGGCGTCTTTAAGATTTAGGAGATTTTATGAGAAGACGCGGCAATGGGAATTTGATATTTTTCGGCGTTATTATTTTGCTTTTAGTTGCGGCGATAGCTTTTTTATTTACTTCAAAAACATTTGAGCGCGAAGCGCCGAGCATAGCTATCTCAGATCAAATTTACTGGAACCTAACCTCGCCTCTGCCGATCAAAATAACCGACGAAAGCGGCGTAAAATCGGTTAAAATTTCGCTCGTAGATGAAAAAGGCAGCGTAAATTTGCTAACTCAAAAATTTGAAGCGCCGTCTGAAATCGTCGATTTAAATTTGAGCTTTCCAAAAACGGGATTCGCCGCGCAAAAAGATAT
The DNA here is from genome assembly GCF_963526985.1 of uncultured Campylobacter sp. NCBI lineage: Bacteria > Pseudomonadati > Campylobacterota > Epsilonproteobacteria > Campylobacterales > Campylobacteraceae > Campylobacter > uncultured Campylobacter sp. The sequence goes on along the minus strand of NZ_CAURPW010000020.1, from coordinate 15,702 downwards.
CTACAACATCATAATCGAGGCCACGGATACAAGCAAATGGGGATTTTTCCTCGGCAACACGCAAAAAAAAGAGGTCAAAATCACCGTCGATAACAAAAAACCCGACGTAAACATCCTAAACCACTCGTACGCCATCACGAAAGGCGGTAGCGCGACGGTCGTGTTTAAGGCGACCGACGAGATGCTAAAAGAGGTCTATATCGAGACGAATTACGGTAAAAAATTTATCCCGAGCAAATTCGTAAAAGACGGCTACTACGCCTCGCTAGTGGCCTGGCCGGCGCAGCAAGGCTCGTTTAGCGCCGACGTCGTAGCGCTTGACGCGGCGGGAAATATCACAAAAAGCAAGATAAGATTTTTCTACCAAGATAAAAAATACCGCATCTCAAAGATAAAACTGGACGGCCAAAGTAGATTTTTAAACGAGAAAATCCCTGAGCTAGCGCAGCAATATGCCAAAAATTACGACGCGATGAGCAATCTGGAAAAAATGAAATTCGTAAATGAAAATCTACGCGAGTCAAACGAGAAAATAATCTCGCAAATCGCCGCAAAAGTCGAGATAGACGCGGCGGAAAATTTTAGCGTAAATAAATTTTACCCGCTAAAAAACGGCAAAGCGGTGGCTAGCTTCGGCGACCACAGATACTATACCTTTGAAGATAAAGACGTGAGCGAAAGCTGGCACATGGGTATAGACCTAGCCTCGACGCAAAGAGCCGACATCGTCGCTAGCAACGACGGTAAGGTCGAATTTGCCGCAGAAAACGGCATCTACGGGCGCAACGTCCTGATAAATCACGGATTTGGCCTATTTTCGCTCTACGGGCACTGCAGCTCGCTAAACGTCAAGGCCGGCGACTCCGTTAAGGCGGGCGACGTCATCGCAAACACCGGAGTTACCGGCCTAGCGATGGGCGATCACTTGCACTTTGGCATGCTGGTACAAGGCATAGAAGTGCGCCCCGAAGAGTGGATGGATAACGGCTGGATGAAGGATAACGTAACCGGCGTTTTGAACGCAGCTAAAAAAATGGTCGAATAAATTTACCGTTTTGTTGTAAATTTGTTGTATAATGGCAAGAATAAGAAAAATAAGGGCGAAATTTTGAAACAAACAACCATAAAATCAACCGTAGAAGGCGTAGGTATAGGGCTTCACAAGGGCGAGCCGATAAAAATCACGCTTGAGCCGCTTGGGGCAAATTCGGGAATAATATTTTACAGAAAAGACCTCGGAGTGAGCTTTAAGGCAGAGCCGAAAAACGTGATAAACACTCAAATGGCTACCGTAATCGGCGGCAAAGAGGGCTACATCTCGACGATTGAGCACCTTCTTAGCGCGATAAATGGCTACGGCATCGACAACATCCGTATCGTTCTAGACGCCAACGAAGTTCCCGTCATGGACGGCTCGGCGATAAGCTACTGCATGATGCTCGATGAAGCCGGCACGGCGGAGCTTGACGCGGACAAAAAAGTAATCGTAATCAAACGCCCGGTAGAAGTAAACAAAAACGGGAAATTTGCTAGAGTAACGCCGTCGAATAACCCAAAATTCGACTTTACGATCAAATTTGCCCACCCGATAATAGGCGAGCAAAATTACGTGTTCGAGTTTAGCAAACAAGCCTACATCGAGGAGATCGCGCGCGCTAGGACGTTTGGATTCTTAAAAGACGTGCAGATGCTAAGAGCGCAAAATTTAGCCCTCGGCGGCAGCCTAGACAACGCCGTAGTTATCGACGATAATAAAATTTTAAATCCTGAAGGTCTGCGCTTTGAAAACGAATTCGTTCGTCATAAAATTTTAGACGCTATCGGCGATCTAAGCCTAATGGGCGCGCCTTTGATGGCTGATTATACGAGCTTTGCGGGCAGCCACGAGCTAAACCACGAGCTAACGCTAGCCATCCTAAGCGACGATAAAAACTACGAAATCGTCACGCTAAAAGGCGATTTCGCGCGCGAGTACCAAAAGGTATTTGCATAAAAAATATCCAAATTTTAGTTATCGCTCTTAGCTCGCCGCTAATCGTCGGCATTTATGACGAAAACGGCGAGCTTATAGAGCAAATTTCTAGCGAAGAAAAATCCGACGTCTCTCTCGTAAAAATAATGGACGAGATTTTAAACGGTGGCAAATTTAATCTACGAAAAATCATCTACGCAAACGGCCCGGGAAGCTTTATGGGCGTAAAAGTCGCCTACGTCGCTTTAAAGACGATTAGCATCGTAAAAGAGTGCGATTTTTACGCGGTTAGCGGCTTTGAGCTAAACGGCGGCGCACCGATACGGGCAAATAAAAACTTAAGCTTCGTAGATACGCCCGAGGGCGTCAAGCTACAAAAAGCGCAAGCGGGCGAGTTTAGCTTGCCGCAAAATTTAGCCGTTTTAAATCTAATTTTAGATACTCTACCAAATTACGTTATACAAGCCGTTTAGGAGATTTTTTGCAAATTTTAGTTCCCGCCACTAGCGCAAACATCGGTCCAGGTTTTGACGCCCTAGGACTTGCCTTAGAGCTACGCAACACAGTCGAGATAACAAGGGCAAACTTCGCCTCCGTGAGCATTTTGGGCGAAGGAAAGGACAACGCGCTTCTTAAGAAAAACAACATTTTTTTATCTATTTTCAACGAAATTTACGTCAAACTAACGGGCAAAAAAGATACCTTTCGCATGATTTTTACCAACCAAATCCCGTTTTCTCGCGGCCTTGGAAGCTCCTCTGCGGTCATTACTTCAGCCATCGCGGCAGCTTATGCGGCGGCAGGATTTAAGGCGGACAAAAGCGCTATTTTAAACCATGCGCTAGTTTACGAAAATCACCCGGATAACATCGCTCCGGCTACGCTTGGCGGTTTTGTGAGCTCCGTCGTTGAAAACGGCAAGGTAAAATCTCTAAAAAAGCCTTTAAGCGCCGATATAAAAGCTATCGTCGTGATCCCCGATAAGCCCATGAGCACTAACGAATCGCGCGCCAAGCTACCTAAAAATTTCACTATGGGCGAGTGCGTTAGCAACCTCTCTCACGCCGCATTTCTCACGGCTTGCTTTTTTAGCGAAAATTACGAACTTTTAAGAACGGCGGCAAAAGACGTCATGCACGAGCAAATCCGCATGCAAAACCTGCCAGAGCTCTTTGAAGTGCGCAAGATAGCCTACGAAAACGGTGCTCTTTTAAGCACGCTTTCAGGCAGCGGATCGAGCTTTTTAAATATCGTTTACGCGGGCGATGCGGCAAATTTAAAACAAAAACTGCAAGATAAATTTAAGAGCTTTCGGGTTGAAATTTTTAATTTCGACAACGACGGGATAAAAATCCTACAAAGCTAAAAAAAAGCTAAAAGAAGTTATAATAATGGCTCAAAAATTTATCCCTATCAGGACGTGCGTGGTCTGCAAAAAGCGCTTTGAACAGCAAATTTTGCGTAGATACAGACTGATAAATTCTTCGCTATTTTTCGGAAACGGAAACGGACGCAGCTTTTATCTTTGCGAAGAATGTCTAAAAAAAGACGAGAAAATTTTAAGAAAATCGCTCGGAAGAGTCGCAGGCAGCTTTATCGCGACGCTACAAAACGGGCAAAATTTAAAGGAGATACTCTTAAATGGGGACTGTTCGAATTTCAGAGATAGCAAATGAGCTCGGTTACAATAGCAAAGAGGTTTTAGAAAAGGCTATTGAACTTGGGCTAAAGGTCAAAACGCACTCAAGCGGCGTTAGTCCTGAAGAAGCGGCGGCGCTATACACCTACATCCAAACCGGCGAGATCCCCGAAGCTCTCAAGAAAAAACCGGAAAAGAAAAAACCGACCGTCAAAAAGGCGAAAACCAAAGAGGGCAAAGAGGAAAAAGAAAACAAACCTAAAGAAGCTAAAAAAACAAGCGCCGCAAAAGAAGAAAAGCCTTTGCCGAAAGAAAAAATAGAAACAAAAAACGACGAAAAATCCGAAAAAGAACAAAAAATAGTTACTCAAAAACCGGCAGAAAAAGCACCGGAGCCAAAAACGCAAGTGGCACCGAAAGAGGAACCAAAGGCCCAGCCTACCGCCGAGCCGGTCCAGCCAAAAGAGAGCCTAGCCGACGTTAGTCTGCAAAAAAGACGCGGTCTAGTCATCGTAAAAAAGAAAAAAGACGAGCAGCCCGCACCTAGAGCAAGCGAGAGAAAAGAGTCTGCGCCGGCACTAAATTTGGAAAATATGTTTAAATTTAGCGACGAAAAAATTGAGCGCAAAAAGAAAAAAGAGAAAAAACCGGTCATCGCGACTAAAAAAGACGGCGCCACGAAGATGGATCTGCTCGGCGACCGCGATATGGCCGACATCGTGATAGACGATGAAGACGTAGTTATATTGCCTGATTTTTCAGTTCGAACGCAAACTCCGGAGCCTCAAAAAACAAAACAACCGACAAATACGGGGTACAAGCCGGTACTAAATAACTCGGTAAGTTCGTTTCTAGAGCAAGGTACCGCGCGCAGGCCTCGCAAAAAACATAAAAAATCGCAACGCGCCGACCATAACGGTGAGGCGGTGACCTACGTCGAGATACCAAAAGAGATCCGCCTATACGAATTTGCCGATAAGATCAACAAGCAACCTAGCGAAGTCATCGGCAAGCTCTTTATGCTCGGCATGATGACGACCAAAAACGATTTTTTAGACGAGGATGCGATAGAAATTTTAGCCGATGAGTTCGGTATCGAGGTAAATATCGTCGATACGCAAGAAGAGTTTGACTACGTTAAGGCCTACGAAGAAGAAGAGCAGCTAGACGATATAAATTTGACCGTCCGCGCTCCGGTTATCACCATCATGGGTCACGTCGATCACGGCAAAACCTCTCTACTAGACTACATCAGAAGCTCGCGAGTAGCAGCGGGCGAAGCTGGCGGCATTACGCAGCATGTAGGCGCCTATATGGTAAACAAAAACGGCAAAAACATTACCTTTATCGACACTCCGGGTCACGAAGCTTTCACGGCTATGCGCGCTAGAGGAGCCAAGATCACCGACATCGTTATCATCGTGGTCGCAGCCGACGACGGCGTAAAACCGCAGACCAAAGAAGCCGTAAGCCACGCAAAAGCCGCCGGCGTACCGATCATCATCGCGATAAACAAGATGGATAAAGAGGCCGCAAACCCCGACAAAGTAAAAAGCGAACTAGCCGAGCTAGATATCCTATCTACCGACTGGGGCGGTACGTACGAGTTCGTACCGATCTCGGCAAAAACTGGTATGGGTATAGACGATCTGCTTGAGATCGTACTCTTGCAAGCTGAAATTTTAGAACTAAAAGCAAATGCAAATGCAAATGCGAAAGCAGCCATAATAGAAAGCTCGCAGCAAAAAGGTCGCGGTCCGGTCGCTACCGTTATAGTTGAAAACGGCACTCTAAAAGTCGGCGATATCGTGGTCGCAGGCGTCGCGTACGGTAAGATAAGAAGCATAACCGACGATCAGGGCAAAATTTTAAAAGAGATAAAACCGGGCGAATGCGGCGTGATAATGGGCCTTAGCGAGATTCCTGAAGCCGGCGAAACGCTAATAAGCGTCAAAACCGACAAAGAAGCCCGCGAGTACGCACAGAAAAAAGCAGAATACCTACGCCAAAAAGAGCTTAGCAAGACGACAAAAGTAAGCCTAGAAGAGCTTAGCGAAAAGATCGCCGAGGGCGAGCTAAAATCGCTCCCAGTCATCGTAAAAGCCGACGTGGGAGGCTCGCTAGAAGCCATCAAGGCAAGCCTAGAAAAACTTCGCAACGACGAGATAAAAGTAAATATCATCCACTCAGGCGTGGGCGGCATAACTCAAAGCGACGTAGAGCTAGCCAGAGCGAGCGAAAACTCCGTGATTTTAGGCTTCAACATCAGGCCGACTGGCGAAGTGAAAGAAAAAGCCAAAGAAAGCGGCGTCGAGATCAAAACCTACAACGTCATCTATAACCTGATCGACGACGTCAAGGCGATCCTAAGCGGTCTAATGTCGCCTGTCATCCACGAGGAGCAGCTCGGTCAAGCACAAGTACGCCAAGTCATCAACGTCCCTAAAGTAGGCGCGATCGCAGGCTGCATGGTGACAGAGGGTACGATAAACCGCGGCGCGAAAATCCGCCTAATCAGAAACGGCGTGGTCGTACACGAGGGTACGGTAAGCTCGCTAAAACGCTTCAAAGACGACGTAAGAGAGGTTGCGCGCGGCTTTGAGTGCGGCGTGGGCATTGACGGCTACAACGACATCAGAGAGGGCGACTACATCGAGAGCTTTAAAGAAGTAAAGGAGCAAGCTAGCCTATGAACCCCTCGGAGATAAAACGCCTGCGCACGCAAAGCGTATTAAAAGAGCTACTGCCCGAGGCTCTATCTACGCTTGAGGACGAGCTTTTACGCGGACTTTGCGTAACCGACGTCGAGTGTAAAAAGGGCAGATACGACGCGTTCGTATACCTTGATAAAATGATGTTCGACGAGCGCGAGCAAGCCTATATACTAGACCGCCTAAAGCGCGTATCAAAGCACCTACAAAACCACTGCATGGCGGCCGAGGGCTGGTATAGAGCGCCTAATTTTCACTTTAAATTCGACGATAGGCTCGAGTACCAAAACCACATGGACGATTTGTTTGAAAAAATCTCAGAGGATCTAAACAAAAATGCAAAATCTTGAAAATCTGATCTCGCAGTGCGGCGTGCAACTCTACGACGTCGAGGTCGCAAACGAAAACGGCAGAGCCATTTATAGGATCTATATCACAAAGCCAGGCGGCGTAAATTTAGACGACTGCGAAAAGGTTTCGCGCCTACTCTCGCCGATATTTGACGTTGAGCCGCCGCTTAGTGGAGACTACGTGCTAGAGGTTAGCTCGCCCGGACTTGAGCGAAAGCTAGAAAAACCGAGCCATTTTATCTCAAGCATCGGCGAACTAGCCAAAATCTCGGCCGAAGTAGACGGCGAAAATAAAAAGCTAAAAGGCAAAATTTTTTCCGCCGCCGACGATGAGATCTCGCTTGAGAGCGAAGGTCAAATTTTAAAAATAAAAATCGCGAATATAAAAAAGGCAAAAACCTATATCGAGTGGTAAGCCGCAAATTTAAAGGCTCGAATTTAAGCTAAATATCCCGTCAAATTTCGGTTAAATTTTACAAATTTGAGCGCTTTAATTTAGACCGCAAAGCTTAAACGCCTCACAGTCAAATTTCACAAATTTAACCTCAAATTTGCAAATCGCCTCCGTATAAATTTAAAATTTCCCCAAAAAACATAAAAAAGGCGGCGTAAATTTCGGCGATTCTACCCGCCTACTCCCCAAAGCGCGCAGCGTAAATTTAATACCCGACTAGCAAAACATAAGCTAACTTTGGCTATAATCCCTAAATTTTTTAAAAGTAGGAACTATGAGCTTTTTAGATTTTTTTTCCAAAACAAGAAAGCAACAATCCGCTCCTAGCGAGGCTCCGGCGCACTGGGTCAAATGCGACAGCTGTCACTCGCTGATGTATTACAAAGAGGTTGAGGCAAATTTTAACGTCTGTCCAAAGTGCGGTTTTCACATGAGATTAGCCGCCGACAAGAGGATAGCGATGATCTGCGACGAAGGCAGTTTCGTCGAGCTTGACACCAAGCTAAAGCCCGTCGATCCGATTAAATTCGTCGATAAAAAATCCTATAAAAAACGCATAAGCGAAAACGAGGAAAAGACGGGCAGAAGCTCGGCCGTGATCTGCGGCGAGGCCAAGATAGACGGTATGAACGTGCAACTGGCGGTTTTTGATTTTAGCTTTATGGGCGGGTCTTTAGGCTCGGTCGAGGGCGAAAAGATCGTACGCGCCGCAAAAAGATCGCTCGATAAAAAGCAGCCTCTCATCATCGTTTCGGCTTCGGGCGGAGCAAGGATGCAGGAGAGTACGTTTTCGCTGATGCAGATGTCAAAAACTTCCGCCGCGCTAAAGCTGCTTGACGAGGCAAAAGTGCCCTATATATCGGTTTTAACCGATCCTACGATGGGCGGCGTGAGCGCGTCTTTCGCGTGGCTGGGCGACGTCATCATCGCAGAACCGGGCGCTCTCATCGGCTTTGCCGGACAGCGCGTTATCAAACAAACCATCGGAGCCGATCTGCCTGAGGGCTTTCAAAGATCGGAATTTTTGCTAGAGCACGGACTCATCGACGCCATAGTCGAGCGCAAAGAGCATAAGCAGTTTTTAAGCGATATGATAAGGCTACTCTCAAACAACCCGGCCTACGCCGCCAAGCAGTCGAGCGCTCAAAATTTGGACGACGAGGAATAAATTTGGAAATTTCCGTGTTTTGCATCCAAAAGTCAAAACGTGAAAATTTTGAAAACGAGATCAAAGAGTACGCGAAGATGTCGTCGAAATTTGCCAAAATTTCAGACGTCGTTATATTTAACGACAAGATCGCCAAAGCCCAAAGCAAGGGGCGAGACGAAGCGCTAAAAGCTTACGACGAGGTTTATGAGCCGAATTTAAACGGCTTTTGCGTGGCGCTTGACGAAGCGGGTCGCGAATTTAACAGCGAGGAGTTTGCCAAACTCATCTCGAACAAGGCTCAAATTTCATTTTTTATCGGCGGAGCTTACGGGCTGAGCCAAAATTTTAAACAAAAAACCGACGCCATCGTTAGCCTCAGCCGCATGACGATGGCGCACAAGATCGCCAAACTTATGCTTCACGAGCAAATTTTCAGAGCTCTTTGCATAAACGCGAACCACCCATATCACAAGTAAAGGAACAAAATGCGCAAAAGCGACTTGGAGCAGTTTAAGACACTTTTACTGGAGCGAAAAGCACAGATAACTAAAAACATTTTTGACTCGTCAAACGAGATGGCAGGACTACGCCAAAGCGGCGTCAGCGACGAGTTTGATATCGCCTCCGTAAACGCCGATCAGCTCATAGAGCAATCAATCAGCACTCAACAAAGACAAGAACTAGCCGAGATCGACGTCTCGCTGCGAAAGATCGCCGACAAAACCTACGGCATCTGCGAGATGTGCGAGGAGGAGATCGGCCTGGCGCGTCTGCGCGTCAAGCCGCACGCAAGATACTGCATCACCTGCCGCGAGATAGTGGAAAAAACCGCAAAATAGGGGTACGCCATGCAAATCAAACGTTTTATAGCTTGCGCCTTGCTTTACCTGGTCGTAGTCGGCGCGATCGTTTATCTTTTTGAGGGCGGCTCCTACGAGCTTCATCTTAAATTTACCCTATTTGGTAGCGACGTCGAGTATGCGTTAAATTTACCCGTCGCCGTCTGGATGATACTACCGCCTGCGATTTTGACGCTATTTTGCGTGCTTCACATGGCCTATCACGGATTTAAATTTTACGCCTTTAAACGCAAAATTTCGCATGATGAGAAATTTTACAGAGAGCTCGGCAAAGAAATTTTACTCGGCCTTGATACGAACAAAGACTTTAAAACGAATTTTTATAAAATCCCGTCCCAGATAGCTAGAATCCTCTCGCCGTGGGATAGATACAAAGACGCAAATATCGAGGGCGAGGAGCTACAAAACGTCCTAGGCGTAATGCGCACAGTCAAAAACGGCGAAGTCGCCGACCTAAAGAAATTTAAGCTACCTAAGGACAATCCTCTCTTTATCAAAAACGAGCTAAACAAAATAGCGAATTTGGACGGGTACTATCTAGAAACGCTTAAAAAACCTATGGGCGATCAGGGCCAAATAGTCCGCGAAGCAAGGCAAAAGCTAATAAATTTAGGCTCGCTCGCCGATATCAAAAAATTTGCTCCCGATCTAGACGAAAAAGAGATCATGACTCTTATCGCCCGCTTTGCCAAAGACGAGATAAATTTGAGCAACGACGATATTTTGGAGCTGTTAAATTCGGATAAAATTTCAAAAGATAGCTTTGGTATCAGCGCCGCGACGCTAAAAAACAAAATCGCTCCGGACGCCGTCATCGGCATATTCGAGCGCCTCAAAAACGAACGCCAAGAGGCGCAGGAAGCATACGTCTATCTACTGTTTGAGTTTGAGATGCTCGAGCGCGCGCAGGAAGTTTTGTCGGGCCTTGAAGCCGGCGAATACCAAAATTTCTGCACCTTGCTATATCTCAGACAAAGCGGCAAGAACGTCCCAACAGATCTATTTTTCAAGTACGCGCATTGCTGATAGATTTTTCAAAAAAGCCGCTTTTTCTAGCTCCGCTCGCGGGCTTTTCGGATCTACCGCTTAGAAGCGTGGTCAAGCAGTTTGGCTGCGACGTGACCGTAAGCGAGATGATTAGCGCAAACGCACTGGTTTACGAGGGTAGCAAAACTCTTGAGATGCTCAAAAAATCTCCGCTTGAAACACCCTACATCGTGCAGATCGCAGGCAGCGACGCAGACGTCATCAAAAAAGCGGTTGAGATTTTAAACGGTATCGAAGGCATCGACGGGATCGATCTAAACTGCGGCTGCCCGGTGCCAAAAGTCGTCAAACAGTCTGCGGGTTCAGCGCTGCTAAAAGATATCTCAAATCTAAAACGCATCGTAGAAACTATCAAAAAAATCTCAAATAAGCAAATGACTAGCGTCAAATTGCGCCTGGGTTTTGATAAGAAAATACCCGAAATTTTAGCCCTTGCTGCACAGGACGCCGGAGCGGACTACATCGCATTTCACGGACGCACGAGAGCGGGCGGCTACACGGCTGCGGTAGACTACGCCGCGATCGGCCGAGCCAAAGAAGCAGTGACCATCCCCGTCATCGCAAACGGCGACATCTCGCCCGAAAATGCTACCGACGCGTTAAATTTAACTAATGCTGACGCACTAATGATAGGACGCGCCTGCATAGGTAGGCCGTGGGTTTTCCACGAGATAAAGACGGGCGGCAGCATCGACGCGGCGACGAAAAAGGCGATCATTTTGGCGCATTTTGACGCGATGATCGAGCACTACGGCGAGCACGGAGCGGCGATATTTCGCAAGCACCTACACCGCTATTCAAAAGGCATAGACGGTGCAAGCGCCTTTCGCGACGAGATAAATCACATCGCCGAGCCTGACATCCTGCGCCAAAAAATCCAAGCCTTTTTCTAACCATGCAAGGCTACATCCTGCACACGCAAAAAGTGCGCGACGAGGACCTACTCGTCTACATCCTCACGCCCTCGCTGCTAGTCAAATCCTACCGCTTCTACGGCGCGCGCCACTCAAACGTCCTGCAAGGCTACAAGATCGACTTCGAGCTCGAAGGCGGCGGAAACTTCCTCCCGCACCTGCGCAGCGTCCTGCACCTAGGCTACCGTTGGCTGCTCTCGCGCGAGCGGCTACTCGTGTGGCAGCAGTTTATGCGCCTACTCTACGCGCACCTGCGAGACGTCGAGCAGATAGACGAGGTGTATTTTCGCGAGCTCGAGCTTTGCGCCTCGCGCTTTGACAGGGGTGCTCCCAAACGCCTACTCATCGAGAGCTACGTGCGAATTTTAGAGGCCGAGGGCAGGCTGCACGACGAGCTTTTTTGCTTTATCTGCGACGAGCCCGTGGAGGATAGCGTGGCGCTAGCTAGAGGCTTTTTGCCCGCCCACGAGCACTGCGCCGCGCAAAAGGGCTTTGAGATAGAAAAGATAAAAATGCTCTTTAGCGAGCGCTCTACGCTGCTGCTTGACGATAGCGAGATAGACGCGCTCTACTCGGTTTTACTCCAGGGACTTTGAGTCGCTTGCTAAATTTATACAAGTTAAATTTACGCCAAACTCTCTTAAATCAGCAAACTTAAATTTAGCTTTAGAAACCACCCCGCTTCACGAAGCCATCGCCTACGGGCTTACTAACGGGCTAAATTTAGAGCGCCTAACGATGAGCTCGGACGGCAACGGCAGCGTACCTAGATTTGACGAAAAGGGCGCGCTAGTGGGATATGGCTGCGCTTCGTGCGAGACGAATTTAGAAGTCTTGCAAGCCTGCGTCAAAAATAAAATCCTAACCATCCCGCAAGCGCTAAGCATGATGGGCAAAAACGTCGCAAAATACCTAAATCTAAGCGGCAAAGGCGAGATAAAAGTAGGCTTTGACGCTGATTTTGCGGTATTTGACGAAGCTCTAAACCTAGATAGCGTCATAGCAAAAGGGGAGTTTTGCGTGAAAGAGGGCAAGCTATTAAAAAAGGGATTTTTTGAGTGAGGTTAGAGCTAGCCTAATGTAAGCGCGTAAATTTACTCAAATCGGCTATTTGTACGCTATGCGTAAAATTTAATTATCGCGGTTAAATTTGAGTACGTTTGCGCCTTTGATTAGAAAATTTAGCTTGCGTATTTATTATAAACGCAAACCGCTGGTTAAATTTATTCATGAGCGTTAGGTTTTAGGCTAGTAAATTTGCATGCGGTTTTAGGGACGCTAGGGCTAATCTAGTTTTTACTGTTTTAGCGTTTTGCTAGTTATTTCTTATTAGGCGTATAACGCAAGGATTTATAATCTACGTATAAAAATACTAGGCTTTAAACCTTATTTAACTAAGAGCAAACGTTACTGTTAAATTTATCAGGTCGCTTAAATTTAAATCTATTTTACGAGTCTATATAAGCGCAGCTACTCTTTTTTTAATTTAGCGTTTAGTTTAAAGCTTAAAGCTCTTTTACTCGGGTTTAGATTTTTAGATAGCTTGCGGGGTTTTTGAGTAAATTTACGCGTAGGCTAAATATATAAAGCGTTTTTGGATCGCTTAAGGCGGATTTACGCCTTATAGACGTAAATCCTAAGAGGGAAATTTTTAAGAGTTGGTTATCTCTAGTAGTTTAGTTACGCCGTCGGTATCGGTTATGACGTTTCCGTTTAGGACGTCGTAGTTTGATAGTCCCGCTAGTTTTACTAGATTATCTCCTGCGCTTAGAGTTTTGCTAGCGTCGGCGTCTCTTACTAGGTATGTCTCGTTACCGTAATACACGGCATATATATTATTTGCCGTAGTCGTACCCTGGCTAGCTAGAGCCGCGTTTATAGCGTCTTTTAGGTCGGTTTGACCGCTGGTAGCATTTGCATTTGTTTTTACGAAACCTGTTACCGAGTCGCTAAGGCCTATCTTGTCGCCTCTGCTTGCGTCGGTTATGGTTACGTATTTGCTAGCATCGGCGTCTGTTTTAGCTAAGCCTAGATTAAACGTATCGTTACCCTCTCCGCCGCTGATTTGGAATTTCTTATTATTCGACAAAGTAGTTGTCACGATAGTATCGTCTCCGACTCCCAAATTTACGACTACGTCTTTGTTTTGCTGCGTCAGGAAACTAACCTTGTCATCACCGGCCCCGGTATCTATAAATTTTAGATTTACGGAGCTTATGTTGAGTTCATCTTTGGTTTTTGAGCCTAGGATTGTAGCTACTTTTTCATTATAGACCGCATTGTCGGTTTCGATTTTTGTTTTTCCGCTTTTATTTTCGTATTCGCTTAAATCTATTGTTTTTAAATCAAAGCCTCTTAGCCATATTATTTCAAGATCGGAATTTTCTCCTGCTGCTATGAGGCTGTCGGGATTCGTTATGCCGCCTTTTATTTTTAAGACTTCCATATCTCCGCCAGCATAAGAATATATAGATCCCTTTACGTTTATTATATCTATTACATACTCTTTTATCTCCGGAGCAACCGCATCAATAACAAATGAGCTAACGGCATTACTGGCATGCGCCTTAATGGTAACTCCTTTACGTGCGCCTATGCTAACAAATGGACCGCTTGCGGGCGTTATCGGAGAAGACATATTTGATGCATCCAAGGTAACATAATCGCCGCCGATGCTGTCTAGCGTTACGTTTTGCAAATAATTGTTTGTTCCCGTATTTATGAAGACATCCTTTCCGTGGATACCTGGCAAATTTAGTTCTCTCAGATTATTTGCATTAATCGTAACATTATTATTTCCGTTTATATGGCCTTTAAACATAGCCGTAGACTCAATACCGTTACCCTTGACATCTATATTGATATCGCCTTCCGCCCATATACTTTTTACTTCTAGCGTCTTTTGTCCGTAAGCTTTAAAATTTACGTTTTTAACCTCGACATGGTCTGTTACGTGACCGCTTACTCTAGTACCGATACCATACTTATAGGTTGAATCCTCTGTTCCTATCTTTACGCTAGCATCGGCTACGTTCGTATTTAGGTTTATGTTTACATCGCTTTTCTTGCTGTTATCATTGGTGTTAAATCCTCTTAGCCAGCCTATATCGACTGTTTTTTGATTATTTGCCGTTATGTCGATATTTCCGCCTAAAGACTCGTAGTTTGCTAGCTTTAGGGTGGAATCGGTTATGCCTGAAGCTGCGTTAGCATTTATTTTTAGGTTCTTTGCTTTTACGGTAACTGCGTCAGGAGTCATTACGCTAGGGCTAGGTTGATAGCCTATCTCTACGGAGGCTCCTGCTACGGTAGCGGTCGTATTAAACGTAGCGTCTTGGCCTACGGTTATCTTTTCCCAATCGGTTATCGGACTAAAGGCGGTTACCGGAGTTACGCTCATCTTTAGCTCTTTATATCCGCTTGCGTTTACGGTTAAATTTCCGGTTGCATCTAAATTTCCGTTAGTTCGTATAATGCCGTCTGTTATACCAGAGTTTGCGCTGTGGTTTAAAGAGAAATTTCTAGCTTTAATTTCTCCTACTACGCTAGTATCTGTTGATACCGTCTCTTTGGCGTATATTGCGCTTGACCCTTCCTGCGTAAATTTAGTCGTTAAATTTACGTCGCCGTTTGCGTAGATGTTTCCCGTCGTTAGCGTCTTTTGTCCCGTAGCGTTTATGCTTACGTCGTTAGCTTTAGCAGTAGCGCTATCGCCTATTTGTCCGTAGGTTACCGTAGCATCCTCTTTATCCGTAGTAGAGGTTAGGCTTACGTTTCTAGTAGTGACTATTTTATCCGACGCCGCTACGCTTAAAGTCTTTAGGTTTTGGGCGTTTAGAGTGATGTCTTGGGTGCCTTGATAAGGATTTGGAGCGTATGTTTTGACGCCTAGTTTTTGAAAAGTTACGTTAGTTTCGTCGTCTAAGGCCTTTAAATTTATTAGACTGATACCGCTTAGATGATTGCCTACGTTATAGTCTCCCTTAGTCTCCACGTTTAGGGTTTTTAGCGTTAGGGCGTTATACGGTTCTACGTTGCTTCCGCCGTTATTTACGTACTGATTAAAAGTAGAAGCGTATTTGTTTACTATGTTTAGCGTCTCGATTGATTGCGCGTTGTCGGCATAAAAATCGATAGAATCGGCTGATTTTTCCACGGTTAAATTTAACTCTTTTAGAGCCGGGGTATTGGTTCTAAAGTCGTTAATCGTATCTTTATTTATAAGGGCGTTTAGTTTTTGAACGGTCGTAGATAAAAACTGAGCCGGCCTATTGCCGTTTACGACGTTAAACTGGGCTTCCCTAACTCCGTCTAGAGTTACTTTGTTCTCGCCTGCGGCGTTGGCGTTTACGGTTTTTATGTTAGAGTTTATAGCTAGTACGTTAGCGTTAGCTCCGCCTATACCTAGAGTGTCTATATCCCTAGCTCTGCTAAAATCAAGCGTGGCTCCACTAGAGCTTAAATTTACGTTTAAAATCTCTACTCCGCTCATCTCTACATGCTGTCCGTGGCTACCGCTCATTCCGTTTATATTAACCGTATCTCTACCGGCTCCGCCGTTAATCGGTATGATAGCTCCCGTAGCTCCGGTTACGTTAAACGTAT
>NZ_CAURPW010000019.1 GCF_963526985.1 uncultured Campylobacter sp. | reverse complement strand
TGCGAATTTAAAAAAATTAGAAAAAGATTTTTGGGTGGTATTGAAATTTGAATGATACGTTCCAAGAAATACCCCACGAACTAAATATGTTTTCTTTAAAGAAGAACTACTTAAATCTAAATCAATTCTTTTATTTTTTAGGTATCGTAGAATTTTTTTCTCCACGGACTTGAGCCTGATCTTTTGATGGAGTGATACTAGAGTACGAAACCTGCGTAAATCCGGTTTCCGGTGTCACTGTTATAATAGCCGTCTTTTTAGCTGTACTTAAAATTATTTGACAATTTTGTCCATTATGAACCAGCCTGTCATAACCTCTAGTCGCACCGCCGCCGGTCGTGCTTACCCCCTGCATAGGCCTTCCAAATTCATCAAAAGAAATAGTTTGCAAGTTGCTGTCTCCGCATACGCCGCGCAACTGCACATTAGTTATACCGAATTTTTTTGCCAAATTATATCTCATACTGGCCTTTTTGCAACTAGCTTTTGAAATACCGCTCCATCCGGAGCTCATAAATTTATTCGGCTCCAACGGGTCTCTTGCTACCTCATCTTCCGAATTTAAATTTCCGGTAGCGCTTATATCATTATAAACGCTATATCTCCATTCGCTCGAGCCGTCGCAAAATGAAGCTTTGGTAAAACCTATACTCCACCTCTTTTTAAACCAGTTGGTGTCAGTAGGATCAAATTTATTATCTTGCATCGCTAGATGCTGGGTATATCGTATATGAGACATCACTTGGTCGGCAGCTTCGGCGATGTGATCGTCGTTTACTCTCGGTAGCGCCATAACGGCTATTATTCCTACTACTACTATTACCACGACAAGTTCTAAAATCGTAAAGGCCTTTTTCATTCATTTTTCCCTAATTATCTTTCTTTTAACTTAAATCTTGCAATCTTTTTGCCGAATTTGTTAACGGCAATATTATCGTAATTATCACTCAAGCTCAAATTTAGTAGGCGTAGATCTGCATCCTCGCTCGTGTTTATGCCGTAAAATTTAAGTCTCAAAGCAAGCTTTTTATCATCCGTAAAAATTTTTTCTACGCCCCTATCTTTTAGCTCTTTTGCAAGCTCTTTTGCGACGTGATATCTATAAACGAAATGCTTAGTCGGATCTTTTAATACGCCGTAAAGCGTCTCGTTAAAAAGCACGAACAAAAAACCGGCAAGCAAAGAAGCTACCGCAAAAGAGGCTAAAATTTTATATCCTCGTCTAAACATCGGCAGCCTAACGCGGTACGAGCTAAAAAATACCCGAACCAAAATCGGAACCGAAATAACGCAAAAAGGCAGGTAGTTTTCGAGCTCCAAGCGCTGCCTGATCGATAAAAACAAGCAAAATAAAAATGCCGTTATACAAACGAACCAGAGTAAGTTTTTAGCCTCTTTTATCCAAATTCTATACATAGCATATACGAAATAAATGAAAATAAAAGGCGAAAACGCGGCGGCAAAGATGCTTACGGTATCAAGCAAATGGCCGCTAGGCTTGCCGCCGGAGTTAAATCCGTAAAGATAAAAACAAAGCGCGAAAAGCAGCGCCGAGGTCCACGCCATCTTAGCGTCGCGCCTATAAACTCCGAAAATAAAAATCGCCGAAAAATAAACCAAAAATGCGCCGCTAACAAAAGGCAGCACGCATAAAAACGCGTAAAAAGCTAGCATTTTGCGTAGCTGATAAAGATAAATGCTTAAAAGCGAAAGCGCGATTATGATACCGGCATCGTTTACCAAGATCGCCGACGCCATCGTCGCAGGAAGCAATATAAACACGACCGCGCTTACTACTCGGTCAAATTTGCGTTTTAAAATTTGCTTTGAGACCTTGTAAAGCAGCGCGACGCTAAAAATATGGCAAACAACAAAAGGAAGCCGTAAAGCATAGTCGTTTTGCCCGAAAACCTCGACCGAAAATCTAGCTAAAACGGCCGAAATTTTAGACGAGTTATAAAACGCATCCGCCTCGTAGTAACTAATGCTAAGCGTGCTAATCGCATACGATAAAAAACAAAAATCAACAAGGCAGATGATAAAAAGTAAAAACGTTTCCGAGCGCAACATGGCTAAATTTAGGGCTTAAATTTGCTCTTCCCAGAAAAACTCTATCCACTCGTGCGCCTCTTTTACCGTAAAGTCGGGCAATAAAAGCGCTTTTTGTTTATAAAATATAGTCGCAATCTTTAGCTCGATATGCGGGAAACGCTTTAAAAGCTCTTGTTTGATAGCTATCATGCTCTCACCCGTATCTATCATATCGTCCACTATCAAAATTTTATTAAATTTAGATAGATCGGGGACGTTAAAGATATCGATAGTATCGAGCTTTTTAGTCTCTTCGTAGTGGATTGAGTTTAGCGTAAAAAGATTGCGGTTATTTAGCAGGCTCGCTAAAAAATGCCCCAAAGTAAGACCGCCGCGAGCGACCGCTAAAATTACTTCGGGCTCGAAGTTTCCTTTGATATCTCGCACCATTATTTTTACGTCTTTATGAAATTCCTCAAACGGATACTTTAGCATGTTTTCTCCTCAGTGTACTAAAAATACTATGAAACTAATGAGCGCAAGCACGACAACTCCGATATTTACGTATTCCCACTCGCGTCTCATGATACGAACCAGCAAATACGCCATAAATCCAAACGAAAGTCCCGTCGTGATCGAGTACGTGAGCGGCATCAAAATAACTATCAAAAACGTCGATACGGCTATAGCAGGATCTTTAAAATTTATATTTCCAAGCTCACTAAACATCAGCACGCCCACCATCACGAGTATCGGATATATCGCGTTTGAAGGGATAGCTTTAAAAAGCGGCAGCATAAAAATCGTAAGCACGAAAAATAGTCCGCAAAATACCGCCGTTAGTCCCGTCTTACCGCCCTCTTCTACGCCGCTAGCGCTCTCGGCAAACGACGTCGTCGTACTAACGCCGACTAGCGAGCCGGCTACCGTAGCTACCGCGTCGGCTTCGAGGGTTTTTTCTAGTTTTTCGACGCCTTTTTGATTGCTCTCGTCAAAGATTCCCGCCCTATTTCCCACGCCAGCTAGCGTACCGATAGAGTCGAAAAGATCGGTTACGAAAAATGTAACGATCACGGGAAGCAGAGCAAAAGATAATGCACCCATGATATCAAGCTCTAAAAATATCGGCGATATCGAAGCCGGTAGCGAGATAAACTCCTCCGGATACGGCGCGATACCCAAAACCCAAGCTATCACCGAGGTCGTAAATACCGCGATGATGAAAGCGCCCTTAACCTTCCACGCCCAAAAAAGTATAACGAAAAACAGTCCCACAAAACCCAAAATAACGTTTGGATCTTTTAAATTTCCAAGCCCGACCAGTACGGCGTCGTTGTTTACGACTACGCCCATTTGCTGAAGTCCAACGAAAGCGATAAAGGCGCCTATGCCCGCGCTTATCGAGCGTCTGACGTCGTCCGGGATAGATTTTAAGACCCAGATTCTAAAATTCGTAAAAGACAAAACCACAAAAATCACGCCTGAAACAAAAACCACACCCAAAGCCGTTTGCCACGGTATTTGCATGCCTAGCACCAGGCCAAATGTAAAATACGCGTTCAGTCCCATTCCCACGCTCATAGCCACGGGCGTGTTCGCCCATACGCCGTTTAGTACGGTAGCGATTACCGTGATGAGCGCCGTAGCCGTGATGAGCGCATCCATCGGCATGCCTGTCTTGCTCATGATTATCGCGTTTACCGGCACGATATACATCATCGTTAAAAAGGTCGTGAGTCCTGCGCTAAATTCGGTCTTTACGCTAGTGCCGTTTTGCTTTAGTTTAAAAAAATCCAACTTCGCCCCCTTAGTTATCGTAAATTTTTAGTTCATTATACAGGCTATCTCGCTCGACGGGAACAAAGCCCGAGGTCTGGATAAGATCGGTAAAATTTCTAAGGCTCATACCGCTTGCCGATTTCGCTCCGGCCGCGCTCTGAATGCTCTCTTTTTCTATCGTGCCGTCTAGATCGTCAGCGCCGAATTCCTGCGCGACCATGGCCAAATTTATCGTCGAGGTCGCCCAGTACGCCTTTATGTGCGCGACATTATCGAGCACCAGACGCGAGATCGCAAATGTTTTTAAAATTTCGGCCGAGCCGGGATAGTTTTCTACTTTTAAATAGTTGTTGTCGCGCTGATAAACCAGCGGGATAAAGGCGTTAAATCCGCCAGTTTTGTTCTGCAAATCGCGGATTCGCAGCATATGGTCGATACGGTTTTGCCTGCTTTCTATGTGGCCAAACAGCATCGTGGCGTTACTTTCTCTGCCCTTTTCGTGCCAAAGGCGGTGGATTTTGAGCCAGTTTTGCGAGCTTACCTTACCTTTGCAAATTTTACGCCTGACCTCTTCGTCAAAGATCTCCGCTCCGCCGCCAGGCATCGAGTCTACGCCGTATTCAAGCATCTTTTCTACGACTTCTTCATAGCTAAGGCCGTGTTTTCGCGAGAGGAAATCAACCTCCGCGGCAGTTAGCGCTTTGACGTGGATTTGAGGGTATTTTTCTTTTATTTTTTTAAAAATTTCCAAATACCACTGCCATGAGGTATCGGGGTTGTGCGCAGAGACGATATGTATCTCTTTTGCGCCGCCGGCGACGCTTTTTTCGACGATTTTTAGTATTTCCTCGTGGCTCATCGTGTACGGGTTTGGGTTTTTGCGGTTTGCCGAAAACGCGCAAAATTTGCACACGTCCGCGCAGATATTGGTCGGATTTATGTGGCGATTTACGTTAAAAAATACCTTTTTGCCGTGCAGTTTTCGCCGTTTGGCGTTTGCGAATTTACCCAGCGTAAAAAGGTCCAGGTCGTACAAGCCGGCGCATTCGTCCGTGTCTAGACGTTCGCCGCTTTGGAGTTTTTCTATTAAATTTGTCAAATTTTATTCCGAAAATAGATATTAAACGGCGATTATATGTTAAAAAAGCTTTGTTTTTGCAAAATTTTAGTATCATCGGATAAAATTTACACAAAAAAACGGCGGTAAAAAGTGGCTTTAAAAGGAAATTTAAGTGGCGTTTTAGGAGGCGCGAATTTAGCCTCGCAGCTAAAAAAGCTTCAGGGCAAGGGCTTTGCAAATTTCATCGCAAAGCAAAGCGACGAGCTCATCAAGGCTCTATGCGCGCGGGTTTTGGACGAGATTTTCGCGGACTTTAACCCAGACGTCGATTTTATCCCGTTTTGCGTCATCGCTACCGAGAAATACGCCGACAACCTCATCTCCACGAGCTCGGTTTTAGAGGTTTTACTCGTCTTTAAAGAAAACGCGGGCTTTAACGTCAAATTTATCCTAAAAAAACTAGTCGCCGCGCTGGAGGGATCAAATTTAAAGCTAAATATTAAAATTTGCGAGCTGGACGAGATTTTTAAGTCTCACAAAAATGACCACAAAGCAAAGGCCGCGTTTAGCCGCATCCGCTATATCTGCGGCTCGCGGACGCTTTATAAGGCCGCTCGGTCGGAGATTTATAAAACTCGCGAGTTTAACGCACAGGAAAATCTCAAATTTTACGCCAGAAATCTGGGCGCCTTTAACGATATCCCAAACATAAAGCAAGAGCCCGATCTTAAAAACGACCTTGGCGGTACGAACGACATCTACTACCTAAACTGCGCTCTAAACGGCTTTGAAAACGAGATCAGCATGCGCTCGCAGGCTCTAAAATTTATCGACGAAAAGGAGCTTAGCGCGCTAAATTTGGCGACAGATTTTATCCTCTGCGTAAAATCGGCGCAAAATTTAACCCTAGGCTCGGACGTTTTCGCCCCGGCTAAGCTAAACGAGATCACTGCGCTCATGCAAACCAAATCCAAAAAAACGCAAGAAAACAGTAGCGTCATTTCGCAAAAGCTCTTTTCCTGCATGCACTCGGTTGCCGTTTTTTCGCGCTACCTGGTTTCTAGCTTTTATAGGAGTAAATTTACAAGCGGAGCGAAATTTAGCGAGCTACGAGCCGCACGGCTAAAAAACGGATTTTATAGGTTTGAAAACACCATTTACGTCCCGCTACACGTCCGCGCTAGGCCGCTAAATGCAGTGCTAAAACAGCTTTTGGCTCTTGGCGATGCGGAGTATAAATTTGACGTCGGAACGATCTTTTACCTAAAACGCGCGCAAATCAGCAAAGAAGACGCCGAGGATTTGCTCGCGCTTTTTAGAAAAATTTTGATGCGAAACCACGCTCATTGCATTATCAAAGCGCTTTTGGACGCAGAGATTTTGCCCGTTTTGGTTAAGCCGCTCGAGCACGCCGTAAATTTGGCCGAATTTGACGGATATCATAAATTTAGCGTCGGCGAGCACTGCGTGTTAAGCGTCAAATTTGCCGAAAATATCAAAGATAAATTCGTAAAATCGCTCTACGACGAGCTTTGCATCGAGGGGCGAACGCTGTTAAAGCTAGCTTTGCTGCTGCATGACGCGGGCAAGGGGCTAGGCGGCGATCACTCGGTCGTAGGCTCAAATATCTTTCGCGCCTACGCCACAAAGCTAAATTTGAGCGCAAAGGCCGTAAATATCGGCGTTACGCTCGTGCGCTACCACACGCTGATGAACGACGTGGCAAACCGCGAGGACATCTACGATCAGCGCACGATTTTTAGCTTTATCTCAAAGCTTGGCGACCCACAAACGCTAAAGCTATCCTACATCGTCGCTTACTGCGTGATAAATGCAACCGACGAAAAGCTCTATACGCCCTATCTGGCGCGACTTTTGCGCGAGCTTTACGGCATTTGTTTGCAAAGCTTTGAGGATGAAAACCTGCTTGATGAGGCTTCAAGGCGCGTAAAAAAGGAGCTTAGCATCAGGCGAAACGCTAAATTTGCGGCTTTAAGCGAAAATTTGAAAGAAAAAATTTTCGCCATCCGCTCAAATTTGCTCTTTGCTAAATACCAGCCAGCAGATATCATCGCTATCGCCTGGGCCGCGCAAAACGCCGATAAACTAAGCGTGCAAGTACAAAATCACCAAAGCCTAAGCATCGAAATTTACGCGCAAAACTATCCAAATTTAGCCGTTTTGCTCTCGTCTCTGGCGCATCTTGATCTTGGATTTATGGAGATTTTCGAGCTGTTTGACGGTAAATTTTACGTCAAGCTAGAGTTTAACAAAAACGTAAAATCAAGCGAGCTAGAAACCCTAAAAAACCTCATCGAGATCTCGCTAAAAAGCGGCGCCTCAGCGCAAATAAATCGCCCGATCATACTAAAAGGCGAGCTAAATTTCGATCCTAATCACTCGCAAGAGTACGCGAAGCTTGGCATAAACGCGAAAGATCAGCGCGGGCTGATGGCTTACGTATTGGGAGTTTTTAAGGAATTTGATGTAAAAATAGCCAACGCTAGAATCCAAACCGTAAAAAACAGGACGCGAAATTTGCTGCTTATAGGGAAGCGCGAGGGCGTGGATTTGGGCGAAATTTTAAAATTATTAGAAAGCGAGTAAACATGTGCGGAATCGTCGGTTACGTCGGCAATAGAGAAAAAAGAGAGTTTATTTTAAACGGATTAAAAGAGCTTGAGTACCGCGGCTACGATAGCGCAGGCATGGCGGTAATGAGCCTAGAGGGCGGTTGCGACAAATGCGCGCAAGAAATCGCCTTTTTCAAAGCCATCGGCAAGCTTGAAAATTTAGCCAAAAAATCAGAGGGCTTTAGCTCTAGCGGCGAGGGCGTCGCGATCGGACACACGCGCTGGGCTACGCACGGCAAACCTACCGAGATCAACGCTCACCCGCACCTTGGCGAGCACTCTTTCGTCGTTCATAACGGCATCATCGAAAACTACAAAGAGCTAAAAGAGGAGCTTGAGGCAAAGGGCGTTAACTTCCTTAGCCAAACCGACACCGAGGTTATCGTGCATCTTTTTGAGGAAAATTTAAAAACTATCGGCGAGCCGTTTAAAGCGTACGAAGCCACGGTAGCGCGCCTACACGGCGCATACGCGACGTTGCTTATCACCAAAACGGCTCCGGGCAAAATTTTCTTCGCCAAGGACGCTGCGCCGCTAGCTATCGGCAAAAGCGAGGAAAAAGAGGTATTTTTCGCCTCCTCGGACGCTCCGCTGATCGGCTTAGCCAAAGAGGTATGCTACCTAGACGACAAAAGCTACGGATTTGTAAGCACTGATGAGATCGCTGTTTTTAAAGACGCAAAAAAACTAAGCCCAAGCTTTGCCGCGCTGCCTGCGGATAAAAGCTACGCGCAAAAAGAGGGTTACCGCTTTTTCATGGAAAAAGAAATTTACGAACAAAGCGCGGTTGTCTCAGAAACGCTAATGGGACGCGTCAAAGAGGATGCCGTAGGTCTTGAAAATTTAACCGACGAGTACCTGCGAAATATCGATGATATCGTGATCTGCGCGTGCGGTACTAGCTATCACGCAGCCCTTACGTCTAGCTACCTTTTCGAGCGACTAGCGGACACTAGGGCCAAGGTCGAGATCGCGAGCGAATTTCGCTATAGGTGCCCAAAGCTAAACAAAAACGCCCTTTTTATCGTCATCTCGCAAAGCGGCGAGACGGCCGATACCCTAGAAGCGCTAAAAATCGCCAAGCAAGCGGGGCTAAAAACGCTAGCCATCTGCAACGTCGATAACTCCTCGATCGTGCGCCTAGCGGACGACACGCTGCTAACTCGCGCGGGTATCGAAAAGGGCGTAGCCAGTACCAAAGCATTCGCCACGCAGGTAGTAACGCTGTGGATGCTAGCGCTTCAAATCGCGCAAGCTAAAGCCTCCATAAGCAAAGAAGAGCTAAAAAGCGAGATCGCGGCACTCCTGCACGTTCCGCAAATTTTAAATATCAGCAAAGAGCCGCAAGAGCGTATCCGCCGTCTAGCTAAACACTATTTGCACGGCCACGGCTTCTTTTTTATCGGGCGCGATATATTTTATCCGCTTGCGCTCGAGGGCGCGCTAAAGCTCAAAGAAATCTCCTATCTGCACGCCGAGGGCTACCCTGCGGGCGAGATGAAGCACGGTCCTATCGCACTTGCCGACGAGAGGCTCTTTACGATCGCGCTGATGCCGCAAACCGTCCTCTACGAAAAAACCAAAAGCAACGTCGAGGAGCTCGCCGCCCGCGACGCCTACATACTTGCTATCAGCCCCGAGGAGTTCGAGCTTAGCGACGATTTTATCAAAACGAGCAAACAAGCTCACCCGATGAGCGAGTTTTTCGAGATGATGATTATCTTGCAGCTTTTTGCGCTGGAAATCGCCGTACGCCTTGGCAACGACGTAGATATGCCGAGAAATCTCGCTAAAAGCGTGACGGTGGAGTAAATTTAGTAGGCTAAATTTGAGGGGCGGGGGCATATGCGCGCAAATTTGCAAGAAATGCGAGGTTTTGGCGGCTGCCTTCAGCGCCTCGTTTAAGGAGAAAATATGAGCCTGTTTGATTTTAGTAAAAAGTCGCAAATTCCAAGCACTTTTGCCGGCAGAGTGGATAAATTTTGGGTGGAATTTAGCGGCATGGTAGATGAGATCAAGGCCGATCTGGCGGCAAAGGAGTTTGAAAAGGCGATGCAAAAGACCGACGAGAAGCTTCGCATCTGCCTTGCCGAGCCCTATTTTATGACGGGGCTTGCGGGCGATAAGCTCGACCTGGTGCTAACTCCCGAGGGTATGAGGCACCGATTATTTTGGCTAAGCTTCATCAAAAACGCTATGCCTAGGCAGCTCGAATCCAAGATGCGCTGCACGCTCGGAAAGCCGCGTGCTCCGCGAGGTATCGGCGGGATCGAGATGTATGACACGAGCGTAAACGCCGAGGAGTCGATGATCTACGCGCAGTTTAACGAAAGCGACGTGGATATTAAAATTTACAATGCAAATTTAGCGGCTCTGCTTGCGCAGGACGAAGACAAGGCCTATAACCTTAGCTTTATCCTGCTTGACAATATGATCGGCGAAACGGCGATCATAAATACGCTAGGCGAGCTTGAGGTACTGGCCCAGCCCAAAGAAAACGGCGTGCCGCTAAGTGAATTTGCCGATCTGATCGATGAAAAATTTGGCGAAAAAGCCGCGCGCGAACCGTTAAAGAATTTTTTCAGCTACGAGATGGAGCCGCGCGGTAGCGAAGTGCGCGAGGACGTGATCGTGGGCACCACCTGCCTAACAGCCATCGTAAATCAGTACCTAAACGGCGAGCGCGACATCTACAACGAAGCCTTCGAGCTCGGTATCAAATTTTGCTTTCTTAGCATTGATAACGGCGGCGACGTGCAGGCGGGCTTTGATCTGAGAAACAAGATCGAGGACGAGGAGCTGGAGAGCTGCAGCTCGTTTTTGGAGATAATCGGCGGCGCAACCGGGCAGAAGCGCGCATACATCGATCTCATCTGCTATGACGAAGAAAGGCTAAAAGAAAAGGTAAGCGAGCTTTGCAAAAAATACGGCGCAAATATCGAAATCCACGATTTTAAACGATAAATTTGGCTTTAGTCGGCGCTGCAGCGGCAATTTACCACCTAGATTAGTTAAAATGGAAAATCTCAGCCTTTGCACGCCCGCGCTATTTTAATTTTGGCGCTAAATTTTACTTTTGCTATCAGTTGCAGTAGGCTATTTTCTTACTTAAGTTAGCTTGAAAATAAAACTATCACCAAAATGGCGGCGTGGCAAGCATAGATCAGCACACGAGCGGTGCGGACTTTAGATGAGTTTTACGCCACGCCCTGCTCTAGCTACCTGCTATGCCGTGCGCAATTTTCAAATTTAATCACAAGCTTACTCTGCCTCAACGCAAATTTTTAAGATACTGGCATGCGTTAAATTCTCCGAGTTTACAGCCCCGATCGTAAAGTTCTTTGGCAGCGTTTTTATTCTTTTCTACGCCCATGCCCTTTTCGTACGCAAAGCCCAAATTTGCACAGGCTAGCGCGCTAGCACCCGAGCAAGCCCGAGTAAAAAGCAAAGCGGCTCTTTCGTAGTCTTTTTCTACGCCCTCGCCCTTAAAATAGCAAACCCCAAGATCGGCGCAAGAGCCCACGTATCCGCGCTCGCAAGAGGCCGCAAATATCTGTGCCGCCTTTGCCGCGTCCTTTTGCACTCCGTCGCCCATCGCGTAGTTTAAGCCAAGATTGTAGCACGCCGTTTCTTCGCCCAGCTCGCAGGCTTTAGCAAACAGCTCGTTCGTCTTTTTGCCGTCGGGATATACGCCAAGCCCTTTGCCGTAGCTATACGCCAGACTCGCGCACCCATCGGCCACGTCCTTTTCGCAGGCTTTAGCAAAAAGCTCGTTTGCCTTTTTGTGATCTTGCGTCGCGCCCTGCCCGTTTTGATAAAGTAGGCCTAGATACACGCAGGCTTTGTCCGCGCCTAGCTCGCAGGCCTTTTCGTAGCGCGCGACGGCTTTTTTAAATTCTTTGTCGGATTCGTAAAAATAGCCAAGTCCAGCGCACGCCATCGCGTTTTTCTCGCCGCCTTCATCGCAGGCAAGCTCTAAGTTTTTAATCGCGAGCGAGAGCCTTTTGCAAATTTCGTCATTTCCCTTTTTGCACTCGTTGCTAAGATCGGCTAACTCGCCGCCAAAAGCTAGCGCCGCAAAAAATATGAGCGAAATAAAACGTTTCATAAGCTCAAATTTCCTTTCAAATTTTATAAATTTACCGCCGTAAAGCGTCGAAGCCAAAATGCCTGAAGTATAAATTTAAAAAGATTAAAATTCAAATTTAGCTAAAATCGCTATCAAAAAGGAGCTTAAAATGATTTTTGAAGACGAGCTGATTTTCATCGAGCGAGAGACGAGCGAAATCCCGTGGGTGAAAATTTTTACCAAAACGCCGTTTAAGGAGCTAACAGACTGCGACGAAGCGACGCAAAAAAGGGTTTTTGAAGCGGTTTTAACGACCGAAAAAGTAATGAGAAAATTTTATAATCCAACCAAAATAAACATCGCAAGCTTTGCCAACTACGTGCCGCGCGTACATTTTCACGTGATGGCGAGGTTTGAGAGCGATAGCTTTTTCCCGGAGTCAATGTGGGGCAAAAAACAGCGCGAGGGCGAGCTAAATTTGCCTGATTTTGCCGAGTTTTCTCAAATTTTAGCGCGCGAGCTAGGCAAAACACGTGAATAAAAAAATACTTCTAACGCTCGCGATCATCGTAGTAGCAGGCGTTTTGGCGGTTTATAAGGCGCGCTGGGACGAGCAGACGCAGACGGAAAATATCAAAAAATTTCTCGACTTTCAAACGCAAATTTTAAATAAAAATATCGAAGAAGAAAAACTCTCCGCCATGACGGTGGCGGCGCTACTAGCGCAAAACGAACACGTGAAAAAATGCATGAGCCAAAACGACCGTCAGATGTGCCTAGAGACGCTTGGCGAATTTACCAAAACGCTAAGCAAGGTGCCGATTTACGAAAACGCCAAATTCCACATCCATACGCCTAAAATGAGGAGCTTTGCTAGGAGCTGGATACCGCTATATAACGACGATCTAACGAACTTTCGCCACCTGCTAGCCGAGGCAAAAAACGGCGTAGCTGCAGGCATCGAGGTCGGTCGCGCGGGTGTTTTTATAAGATCGGTCGCACCGATATTTGAGGATAAAAAGATGCTGGGCAGTATCGAAGTGCTGCTTGATTTTAAGCATTTGAGCGACTTTTTCGCACAGCAAGGGCTCGGGCTTTTTGTGCTACTCGACGCTAGCGCCGACTCTCCGTATCAAAACAGCAGCGACGAGGGCATCATCGAAGGCTTTCATTTCGTAAATAAGAGCTATGCAAATTTAAACGTCTTGCCGATGCTAAAAGATATAAAATTTAAAAGCGGCGGATTTTATCAGACGGATTCGCATGCCTTTACCGTCCAGCCTATGAACGACGCAAAGGGCGAGCGAGTGGGGTATTTCGTGATTTATTTTAACTCCGACTCAAAAGAGCGAAATTTAGCAAAACTCGGCGTTTGGTTTGACTAGTCAAGCAGGCTTTTTGAGTACGGCGAAAATTTATAGGTAAAGACGCTACCTTTGCCCAGTTCGCTTTTCACGCCGTACTCTACGCCGTTTTTCACGCAGATGCTTTGCACGATATTTAGCCCTAGCCCAAAGCCGCCTTGCACGCCCTCGTCTCTAACGTAGCGTTTCCAAATTTTACTCGTGTCTTTTATGCCTTCGCCTTCGTCCTCGGCTACGAGCACGATTTTGCCGCTTTTTTCAAAAAGGCGTAAATTTATTACTCCTCCCTCGCGGCTATATTTTACGGCGTTGCTTAGGTTGTTATCGATCAGCCTGCCCGCCTCTATCTTGCTCATAAAAATTTGCAAATTCGGCTCGACGAAGTCGTAAATTTTGATATTTTTCGCCATCGCGATACCTCGCATATACGGTGCTCGCTCGAGGCAAAATTCGCTCAAATTTAAAATCTCGGGCGGAAATAAAATATACCCGCGCTTGATGTAGTACTCGGTGTCCTCGTATGTAACTTGCATTTGCTTTAGGGCCGAGCGCATGCGGGTGACGTATTTGTTATCAAGACCCAGCATCTCAAGGTTTATGCCGATGATGCCCAGCGGCGTTTTTAGCTCGTGCATCGCGTCGTTAAAAAAGTTATTCATATATTTTTTAGCGTCTTTATACGGCTTTATACCGCTAACAAACGACAGATAAAGCGCGAAAAATACGACCACGAGCGCAAATGCTAGAGTTAGAGCCGTGACGAATAAAATCCTAGCCGCGTTTTGCTTTTTGGCTAGCACGAGATAATAAAACTCACCGTCCGCGCTAAAATAGGTCTTGTAAAAAAGATGGCCGTTTTCTTGGCGGGTGATAAATTTTAAATCGCTCGGTCGCGCGTCCAAATTTGAGACGATCTGCTTTTCTTTGAGATCAAAAACGCCGTATCTATAGGTAAGCGAAATAGGCAAAGTCTCGTTTTTATCGAGCGCTTTTCGGATTTTGCCCTCGTATTCTAGCAACTCGAACATATTTTTGGAGTATTCGTCTTTGGAGCTTAAATTTATAATTTCGTAGCTTTGAAATATAAACAAAGCCATGATGATAAAAGTGGCTAAAACAGGGATTTTAAGATTTTGAAACATCTATCTTATAGCCTAGTCCGCGCGATGATTTTATAAACTCTGGAGTCGTTTTTTGACGAATTTTTAGTATGTGCATGCGTACGTCGGCGGGGTCGATCTCCTTGTCGTTCCACACCTCGGCGCGTAGCCGCTCGATACCGACAAAGCTGTTTTTATGAAACAGCAAGCACTCGATGATTTCAAATTCTTTCAAACTTAACTCGACGGGCTCGCCTTTAAATTTGAGCCGTTTTTTGGCGGTATCGAGGCTAAAGTTTTCGTCGATCGCGATTAAGTTTTTATCGTCTCTGCCGTGATATTTTCGCATTAGCTCGTTTACTCTAAATTTTAGCTCGGCTAGCTCAAAGGGCTTTTTTAGATACTCGTTACAGCCCAGCTCGTATCCGACCGCCATATCGTCTATATCCACGAGCGAGGTCATTATCATTATGGGTGTTTCACAGCCGATATCTTTGGCGTATTTTATCACCTCGTGTCCGCTGATATGCGGAACCTTGATATCAAGGATCAGCAGGTGATAAAAGCCCGCCGCTATCTTATCGCAGGCGACTTTGCCGTCTGGCGCCTCATCGACCTCGTAGCCTAGGCTTTCTAGGTATTCGCTAACGCTCTTGCGATATACGAAGTCGTCTTCAAGCAGTAAAATTTTCATAAATTCTCCGAATTTTATCGCAATATTTTAAGGGAGATGATAGCTAAAAATGATTTTGGATCGTCTGAATTTAAAAAGGCTCGGCGAGTTTACCGAGCCTAGTGCGTCTAGTTTAGCCTAAATTTCACGCGCCCGTGAAAACTTGACCGGCATAAACTATATAGTATCTTAGCATCACGACGCCGCAGATAACTACAAGAGAGTTTGCTATGATGTAGCCCACTCTATAAGCGTGATTTTTTAGAGCCGTTAGCGCTATGGTGATAGGGGTCAAAAGTCCGATACCAACAACACCTATCCAAAAGATTAACGCGTATTGTCCCGTGCTTAGAGCTTGTTTTGCGGCAACTGCGCTCGCTCCGCCCTCGAAATATAGTCCCAAAAATAGTATCGCGATAAGCGGTATCTCAAAAAGTACGGCGCGCAAGTCCATAACCAAAAGATACTTCACGTTGTCTTCGTTAAGAAGGTGTTTGAAGCACAAAAGCCCGACCAAGATGTTTGTCGCTACGCCCGAGCTAAAGCCTGATGTTAGGAACAAGATCGGCAAAATCGGCGTGTTCCAAAGCGGAAGCTTCGTAATCGCGCTAAGCAAAAAGCCCGTATATATACCCACGCCGATCGCGAGACCGAAAAGTGCCATCTCGACTATCTTTGAAAGCGGCGCAAAAGAGCGAATCAGTCTAGAAATAGGACGTAAAATCGCTAAAATTTTATACTTTTCTATCTCTTCTTCGAAAATAATCATCGCAAAAAGATAAGCCAGCGGCGTATAAAGCAGAAGTAATGCAACGCCTATAGACATAACCGAACCAAAGTTATACTTAATCAAAATCCAGTAAAAACTAAGCGGTTTGCCAAGATCAAGCACCAAAAGCGCAAGGCCTACGGTGATCGTTATAGGAGCCACTAGGGCGCCCGCCTTTACCATCGCGTCCCAGATACTGCCGTCTTGTTTTTTGTGGTAGTTCCACTTTACAAGCAATGCGACCATCATCGCGCCTGCGGATAAACCCGCCAAAAATAGATAAACCGCTATCGGCCACGGCCAGTAAATTTCATTATATTGCGCTACGCTTCCCCACATATTATTCATGGCTTCCTCCTTTGCGGTTAGCTATCATAGCAAGCTTCGGTTTGGTTTTAAGCTCGGCTTTAGGATAGTAGTGAGCTTTATTCTTTAAAATTTTACTTACTTCGCTGTTTGGATCGTTTATATCGCCAAATGCCAAAGCATCGGTCGGACAAACGGTCACGCACGCAGGCTGCTCGCCAATGCTCACTCTAGTCTCAAAGCAAAACGTACATTTGCCTATCTCGCCCGTTTTTGGCTCGACGTAGCGAGCGTCGTAAGGACAGGCCAGGATGCAGTATTTGCAAGATACGCAGGTAGAGTGGTCTAGCAGCACGATGCCCTCCGCCGTCTGAAAGCTAGCTCCCGTAGGGCAAACAGTCACGCACGGAGCGTCCTCGCACATCACGCAACTATGTCTGCTAAAGTCGGTTTTTAAATTTGGAAATTTGCCCTTTATCTGCGAATGGACTTGAAGTCTAAAAACGCCTCTAGGCACTTCGTTTTCGCTCCTGCAAGCCACCGAGCAAGCCTGACAGCCTATGCAGAGGTTTTCGTCGTGTATCATTCTATAAGCTTTTTTCATCTTTTTCCTTTACGCTTTTATTATCTTGACGCCGACGTTTCGCACCATCGTGGAGGCGACGGGGCCGATCACGGTAGGATCTAGCAGCTTGCTTTGATTAGTTCCCGCGCCGTTCGTGCGCTTTAGTCCGGCGCTTTCGTGGCCGAAACCGTGATAGACGAAAAGCGTATCCTCTCTGATGCCTTCAGTCAGCATCACGTTTGCCTTTTCCTTCGCGGTTTTGCTTTGAAGGGTTATCTTATCACCGTCTTTTAGCCCGTATTTTTTCGCGGTATTAGGATGTATCCAGACGGGTGCGCTACTCATCAAGTCGTTTAAAAATTCGACGTTTTGCGTGTGGCCGTTGGTGTGTATCGGCGTTTTGCCGCTCATTAGGCAAAGCTCCTCGCCGAAAAATACGTCCATGCCCTCGGCGTTTAAGCAGCCGTATCCGGGAAACTGCTTTTCGACTTTTTCGCTAAAGAGCTCGATCTTGCCGCTTTCGGTTTTAAATTTTACCTGCGACTCCATCAGCCCGTCTTCGCCGACAAACTGCGCCGCGCTAGGGAATTTTTTCGTAAATTCTTTTACGCTATCTTTTTCTCTGAACAAAATCCCAGGCACCTTCCACGTGACGTAGCCGTCTTTAACCAGCTTTGCTAAAAGCTCGGCGTTTCCCTTTACTTGTCGCATTCGCCACTCGTCCATCGTATTTGAAGTATATAGCTCGTCTATTTTCATCCTGCAGGCTAACTCCCTAAAGATATCGTAGCCGTTTTTGGTGTCGCCGACGGGATCTACGACCTTATTTCTTATCATATACGCGGGTTTTAGTCCTGATTTATCCTCGATGCCTTCGTCGCGCTCCAGATAGGTGCTCTCAGGCAGTATCACGTCCGCCCATATCGCAAAATCGCTCATATAAATATCCGAACAAACGATAAAGTCAAGCTTTTTAAGGCTTTCTATGGTAGTTTGAGTACCTGCGACGTTTATGGGGTGATTAAATCTTATGCTAAACCAGCCTTTTACGGGATAAGGCTTTTCGCTTAGTATAGCTTGCGGAATTTGCATCAAAACGCCGTGACTCCTGCCGACGAATTTATTTACCCCATCCTCGCCGGCGCCGTCTATCCTAGGGGTTTTAGGCACTTTTATCGCGGCGTCCGGGTTCGTGATCTCGGGGATTAGCTCCTCGCCTACTAGCTTGTTGTAAAATTTAGCGTTCTTGCCGCCGAAAATTCCGCCCTTTTTCTCCCAGTTACCCATCATAGCATTTGCCGTCATTATGGCTCTAGTGCGGATGTATTCGGCTCTAGTGGTAGTGGTGTTGTGACCGAAGTCTATGATGACTTTAGGTGCGGCTTTCCAGATTTCGCCAGCGATTCGCTCGACGGTTTTAGCGGGGATGCCCGTGATCTTTTCTTGCCACTGCGGAGTTGTGTCTTTGGTCGCTTCTACGACTTTATCAAAGCCTATCGTAAATTTCTCTATAAATTCTTTATCGTAGGTGTCGTTTTTGATCCACGTGTGAATGAGGGCTAAAACGAAGGCCAGATCGGTTCCCGGTTTTACCGGTAGCCACTCGTCGGCTTTTGAGGCCACGACGCTAAAGCGCGGATCTAAAACTAACAGCTTGGTATCTTCTTTAGCAGCCATCTTAGCTAGCTTTTTAGCGTCAGCGATGACAATACCTTCAAAAAGATTGTGCCCGAAATTTACGACGTATTTTGCGTTGGCGAAGTCTCTTTTTAGCTTCGCGTCGCCGTACATATGCGTACAAACCATCTGATACGTCACGGGACAACAGGATAGGTGCGAGAAACAATTAGGCGAGCCATATGCGCTGGCAAAGGTCGTCATTAGCTTGTGCGTTTGGCTCGATTTTGCCGTAAATACGAAGCTCTCGGGACCATATTTTTCCTTGATTTCTAGCATTTTTTTAGCGACTAGATCAAGCGCCTAGTCCCAGCTTGCCTCGCGCCATTTGTTTTCGCCGCGCTCGCCTACTCTGATGAGGGGTTTTACGATGCGCTGCGGATCGTAGAGCTGGTTATGCCCGCTGCCGCCCCTTGCGCACACGGAAGTCGCCGTGCCGCTTACCTTGCCGTTGCCTTGGATGAAGACGGTTTTGCCGTCTACGACCTTGGCCTCGATAGGACAGCGAGAAGAGCACATCTCGCAAAAGCTAAATACGCTTCTGTCACCGCCTTCTAGCGCTTTAGCGCCGACCGCGCCCAGGGTACCCGGCGCATACGTCATCGCAAGCAAGCCCGTGGCGGTGGACGCTTTTAAGAAATTTCGCCTCGAAGTATCCATATTTTTCTCCCTTTTTGAAATAAATTTGATGAAATCTTAAATAATCAATGTAAATTATATGTAAAATCTTTATATCAATATAAATTTTAATTGATAACCAGTATCCGTTTTTCAGGGAAATAATTTAAAATTAACTTCAAATTTGCCGAATTTATAAATATCAAATTTTAACAGATGATGATATTTTAGCTGCCATTTGCTTAAATTTATAATTTAAAAATAACTCTTGCGATTTTTGCCAAAAATTATTTTAATTTTATTTGTATATAATTCGCGTATTTTTTTAAAAAGGCAAAATTAATGAAAAAGCAAATTTATATAATTCACGGCTACGACGCCTCGCCGCAAAGCCACTGGTTTTCTTGGTTTAAAGAAAAGATGCGCGGCCTTGCCGAGGTGGAAATTTTAAAGATGCCAACCCCGCAAACGCCAAAGCTAAACCAGTGGCTAGAAACGATGAAGCAAAACGTAAATTTAGGCGAAAATTCATTCATCATCGCGCACAGCCTGGGTACGATAACTAGCCTAAATTTTCTTAGCGGTTTTGCAAATTTGCCCAAATTGGGCGGTCTGGTTCTCATCTCGCCGTTTGACGAGCCGATTAAGGAATTTGCTATATTAAATGAATTTTGCGAGCCCAAAATCGAGTATGAAAAGATAAAATCGGCGGCGAATTTTATAAAAGTAATAGCCGCAAAAGACGATTATATCGTGCCTTGCGAGCTTAGCCTAAAGGTAGCGAGAAATTTAGGCGTAACGCCCGATATCTTTGAAAAAGGCGGGCACTTTTTGGGCGCGGACGGCTTTAGCGAATTTGAGTTTATGCTAAATTTATTTAGGGATGCGGCTTTACCGAAAACGGGCGATCAAAAGTAAAATTATTTAAAAAATGTTACTATAATGCACACTTTGTTTTCGATTTTGCATTTTTAAGGATAAATTTTGAGAGAATTAAAGTCCATATTTTTTAGTATGACCTCGGCGATTGTTTTACTGATAATATTTGCGGTTGCTAGCGGCGCAGCGACGATAATAGAAAGCTACTACGATACCAAAAGCGCGTGGGCTGCGGTTTACGGCGCGAGCTGGTTTGCTCTAGTGCAGGTGCTTTTGGGTATAAATTTAGCTTACAATCTTTTTAGATACGACCTTTTTAGAAATGAAAAACTACCCGTTTTGATATTTCACGTTAGCTTTTTATTTATGCTTTTAGGCGCTGCTATGACGCGATATATGGGCTTTGAAGGCACGATGCGCATAAGAGAAAACGAAGCTTCAAACGCCGTTTCCGGGTCGGCTTCGAGAATAGAAATCGTAGCCGAAAAAGACGGTAAAATTTACTCGGATTCTATCCAAAAGTACATCACTTCTTTTGGCTTAAACGGTTTTAATTTACCGCTTAAAATCGAGGATAAGAAGGCAAATTTAAGCTTTGAAGGCTACTACAAAAATGCCGAGACCGAGTACTACGAAGCAGACAAGGGCGAGCCGCTCGTTAGGCTTGCGGTCTCAAGCCCAGACTCAAAAGAAGAAATAAGCCTACAAGCAGGCCAAACTCGCGAGGTGGGCGGCGTTAGTTTTGCATTCGACGCGCAGCCGCTACTTGAAAATTTCGTCAAAATCGAGCTAAAAGAAGGTAAATTTTATCTAACTTCGAACCAAAATATCGACTACTTTACGATGGTGACGAATGAAAAAGGGCAGTATGCCAAGGATAAAGAGACTGAGTTTTTGCCGATGAGGCTTTATACGGTTGCTGAGGTAAATTTCGTCCCAAAGTCCCTGCTAACTAAGGCCGCACAGCGTATCGTTAGCAAAAACGGAGAATTCGACGCGCTCGTGGCAAATTTAACCTACGACGGGCAAACCGAGCAACTAACCCTATACGAAAACAGCTACGCGCCGGCAAAAGCGAAAATAGACGGCGTGCTTTTTAATGTATACTGGGGCGCTAAAATGATCGAACTTCCTTTTTCTATAAAGTTAAACGACTTTGAGCTTAAGCGCTATCCGGGCTCAAATTCGCCGATGAGCTACTCTAGCGACGTTATCGTCGAGGATTCGCGCACCGGCGATTTTCCTTATAAAATTTACATGAACCACGTACTAGACCACGACGGATATAGATTTTTCCAAAGCAGCTACGATATGGACGAGCTTGGCACAGTATTATCGGTAAACCGCGACCCGGGCAAAATCCCGACCTACGTCGGCTATTTTTTACTGGGACTCGGGCTATTTTTAAACGTAATAAATCCTCGCTCGCGCTTTAGAAAACTAGCCAAAATGATAAACGAAGACGCCGTCAAAAAGCTCGCCGCAATCCTTTTGGTAACGAGTGCGACAGCGTTTTCGCCGACTAAAATTTACGCTATGGACGAGGCTTTAAATATCGACGCAAGTCACGCCAAAGAGCTTTCTACGCTAATAGTTCAAAGCGGCGACGGCAGGATGAAGCCTTTTGATACGGTCGCAAGGGATATCTTAAACAAAATCCATCGTAGCGATACGCTTGAGGGGCTAAACGCCGACCAAGCCGTGCTTTCGATGATGACGAACGGTTTTTACTGGCGCGACAAACCTATAATCTACGTAAATAATAAAGAGATAAAAAAGCTAATCGGCATAGACGAAAAGGACAAATTTGCAAGCTACAACGACTTTTTTGAAAGCGACAAAGACGGTAAAATCGCCTACAAACTCTCCAAATTCGCCGAAGCCGCAAATCGTAAAATGCCGGGCGAACGAGGCACGTTTGATAAAGATGTACAAAAAATAGA
The DNA here is from genome assembly GCF_963526985.1 of uncultured Campylobacter sp. NCBI lineage: Bacteria > Pseudomonadati > Campylobacterota > Epsilonproteobacteria > Campylobacterales > Campylobacteraceae > Campylobacter > uncultured Campylobacter sp. Next base: position 11,095 of record NZ_CAURPW010000019.1, on the reverse strand, counting down.
TGAGCGACTAAACATCCTTCATATGGTATTTTGGGGCGAAATTTTCGCCGTATTTCCAAAGATAGACGACCCAAATAATACCTGGTACGGCATAGCTTCTGCGATGATGTATCTGCCTAAAAACGAGAGCGAACAAATCGTCAGGATGCTAAAAGATTATTTTACCGGTGTCGCCGACGCTACCGAGAACAATAACTGGCGCAAAGCAAACCAAGCTCTAGCCGAGATAAAAACCTACCAACAAGAATACGGCAAATCCGTCATCCCAAGCCAAAAACGCATCGGGATGGAGCTATTTTTTAACGAGTATAAAATTTTCGAATCGCTCACGCTCGTATATCTTTTAGCCGGATTTGGGCTTTTGTGCTTCATTTTCGTCAAAATGGCGCGCCCTAAACTAAATATTAAGGGGCTATTTAAAATCGTCTACGGCATAAATATCCTAGCCTTTTTACTACATACTTTCGGTATCGGAGTGCGCTGGTACGTCGCCGAGCACGCTCCTTGGAGCAACTCTTACGAATCGATGATTTACATCGCTTGGGCTTTGAGTTTATCCGGTATAGTTTTTTCTCGCCAAAGCCCGGTAGCTATGGCGCTAACGTCGATTTTATCAGGCGTTACGCTATTTGTAGCGCACCTTAGCTGGATGGATCCGCAAATCACTACTCTAGCGCCCGTGCTTCAGAGCTACTGGCTAACGATCCACGTATCTGTTATCACGGCTAGCTACGGATTTTTAGGACTTTGTTCGCTGCTTGGTATGTTTACGCTCGTGCTTTTTACTCTGCAAGGCGATAAAGAAAATAAAGAAATTTCGCGAAATATCCTTGAGGCTACTCGCATAAACGAGATGGCGATGATACTGGGTCTTAGCCTGCTTACGATGGGAAATTTCCTAGGCGGCGTGTGGGCTAACGAGAGCTGGGGTCGCTACTGGGGCTGGGATAGTAAAGAGACTTGGGCGCTAGTTTCCATCCTGATATACGCGGCCGTTTTGCACGTTAGATTTATCCCTAAGCTAAATAGCCAGTACGTCTTTGCCGTCGCTTCTATGTTTGCTTATTGGTCGATTATAATGACGTATTTTGGCGTAAATTTTTATCTCAGCGGCATGCACTCCTACGCTGCCGGCGAGCCGGTGCCGGTGCCGCCTTTCGTATGGATAGGCGCACTTTTGATGGTTTTGATTGCCGTTTTGGCGTATTTTAGAAAGCCTATAAAAGGAGTAAAACTATAATGAATCAAACCGCAGTAGTAATCATTTTAGCGACCGTTATTTTAATACTCGTAGCTTCTCTTATTTTTCTAGCGGCAAAACTCGGCGGCGACAAGATCGCAGCCAGCGCTGCAGCCAAAGAGGCCGCTGAGCGGGGCGTTACTTTAAACGACCTATTTACCGTCGCAAGCGATCCTAGTACTAGTAAAAATAAACTTTTTTCTATATTAAGGATGTTTTCTACGAATTTTAGATTACCGCCCAAAAAAGACGGCGTAGCTCCCGACGAAGCCAAAGAGTATCTAAATTTTATTACGGCTTTAGCCTCGCACAAAAACGCCGACGCTAAGCTAATCGCATTTATGAGCAACGAATTAAAAAAGAAAAATCCCGAGTACGTAAGAGAAATCGAGGCCTACGAGCAAAAAGGCACTTTAAAAAGTAGGTCGTAGCTCGTAAATTTTAAAGACCCAAAATGCTAATTTCGGTAGATAAAACGCCCGTCTCGCCGCTGCCGCAAGACCCTCGTTTACTGATTTCATGGGCCTAGGATTAATCTAAATCGCCTAATTTAACCGCTCTTTTATCAAGCGATAAAAACGACACTTACGGCATTTAAGCTTGGCTTGAAAGCGCGCAGACCAGGCGCAGTCGAGCGATACGCATATTTTAGTGCCGTTTTAGAGATAAAAGAGCGCAAACCGCTTACCCGCCGCTAAGATACCGTATTTTTCAGGTAGCTATAACCCGTTTGGCTAAAATTTAGCGCTTTAAACGCGCAAAAACAGGTATCGCCGAGGCTAAAGTTTAAATTAGACGGTTTAGTAGGTCGAAAGTACTTTTGCGCCCGCGCTTTTACAAAGCTAAAATCGGCGATCTCAAATTTGGCCTTTTAAACCCGCAAAAAGCGATTAGGCCAGCCACGCGATACCGCTAAATTTTACGCTAAAGCGTCCCTATTCGCCCGCCGAATTTAAACTTTGGGCCAAATTCTGCGCCTTTTAATGGGCCGATGCTTGCCGACGTTAGCTCACCTCACAAACGGTAGCTCAAATTTGACCCACTCGTAGTCAAGTCCGATCTTTGTCGCGGCCTCGTAGCAAATCGCGCTAAGAAGCCCCGCAAAAAGCCCAGCGACCATATCGTCGCCCATCACGCCAAGCCCGCCCTTGACATCCCTATCGATGCGACCGATCACGGAAGGTTTCCAGATATCAAATAGCCTAAAAAAAGCCACCGAGAGCGCAAACTGCACCGCCGTAGCGCCGCTGATAGATATCGCCAACCAAACACCCGCAACCTCGTCTATCACGATGCTGCCGTGATCGTGTACGCCGGTTTTTGCTTCATAATCGTCGATAATCTTTATGCTATACAAAAAAAGGCAAATCGAAACCAAAAATAGCGTGAAAGCTGGCAGGATCGTCAAAATCCCAAACGCCGCGATAGCGCCCGCTAGCGAGCCGACCGTGCCAGGAGCCTTGGGGCTTAGGCCGGCGCCGAAAAACGTTAAAAACAACCTTTGCATATTTTTCCTTGAAATCAAATTTAAATCATAAACGGCGCATTTACTCGCCGATTTTTAGCGCGATTTTAGCAAATTTAGCTTGCAAATTTCAAAATTTGGGCGCTAAATTTTGAGCCAAATTTAGATATTTTTAAATTTGGCTACAAAAACCGTTAAACTTATCTGATTTTTACAAGCCAAAAACCTCAAATTTGCATCTCTAAAATTTAACTTTAGATGCCTCAAGCACCGACTTTGGTAAAATTAAGGCTTTGCTAAACGGCAATCAAATTTTCCGATCGTTTTATACGAACAAAATTTGCGGCAACTTCGCAATGTACCGCTAGATTTTACCCACCGAGACCCGCACTCCGAAAATGCTAAATTTACAAATTTGTTTCCAAAACCCAGCAACGCTTTGCGTCAGCAAAGCTATGTCGCCACCTCTCACGTCGTAGGGGATAGGGGATTGTTAAGGGGGAAGGGAGCGACTTCGTAATTCAAGCCCCTTCCCTCTTAACATAAAAGTAAAGCGGTTTAAAGCAATTTGAGAGCGCAGTGTTAAATTTTAAAGCCAAATTTAGCGCCTTAAAGTTGCGGGTCTCGGCGAGTAAAATTTGAAGTCAAATTTACAAAATTAGCCAAATTTGACTTCAAATTTGAGCGTAAAAAGATGAGGCGAAGTATCGTGAGATGATTTTAAATGTTTTCTACGTCGCTATGCTCGTAGCTAAATAGAAGAAGTAAATTTCGTCCCAAGATAAGGCATATAGCCTATCGCAGGGCGAAATTTACGTTCTGCTTACAGTTGCGAGTGCAGCGAAGCAAAAATCATTTAAAAGCGCTCGCGAAACAAGCCGCTTTACCAAAACAGCAGAAGGCAAATTTAGCTTAGCGACGTCGTCTGATAAAGCTTCATTAATTTTTCGTAAAATTCCCTCTCCGTCTGCTTTTCTAGCAGTCCGTTGCTAGGAAAAAGCTCGTCGCAAAGCTTTTGGATATTTTCAAATCTGTTCGGGAAAAGCTCGCTTAGTATCATCGCCGAGATGTCGCGCCGCATGAGGATCGCAGGCGGCAAGATGCCTGAGAGCAGCAAGGTTTTTAGCGTCTGGGCGTGGTATTTTATATGGTGGTGCTGGCCGTGCGGGCAGGTCTTGGTGCTAACTAGCGTTTTGCACTCGTTGCAATAAACAAGCTCGGGTAGCACGACTATCTCTAAATTTAGATCGTTTTTGTATCGCTCTAGCACCGTGTGAGCGACGTTGTGATCGTAAAACATCCCGATACCCGCGTGATTTTGACCGACTACGAGCTTGCCAGCTCCGAGGCGATGCGCCGCTATGCACTCTAGCGTCGGATTTAGGTGCGAGCTAAAGAGGCTGGAGTTTTCAAACGGTACGATGATTAGGCGATTTTGCGGGATGTAGTTTTGGATGAAGTATTCAAGCACTCTTTTTTTGAGCGCAAAGCTCATCACCTCGTCGGCGCCGTGACTTTTGAGTAAAAAAAGCAACACCAAATCAGCCTTGTCTATCGTCATCCTAATCAGACGCTCGTGCGCGCGGTTAAACGGCTCTGCGGTTAGCATGATAGCCGTGATTTTTTGCGCGTTTTGCTCCTTTTTAATGGACTCGATACGCTCTTTTACCTTTTCTAGCGCGCTGCCGTAGATTTTTACCTCGCCGCTTATAGCTAGCTTGCCGCAGCATTGCCGCGCCGACTCGGTTTCGTTAGCGTGGAAGATATTTTGCGCGCTTTTGGTTTTGTCAAATTTAAACGAACCGCTTACGTTTATATGCCCGACAGACTCGCCGTTAGAGTTTATCAGCTCTATTTTCTCGCCTTTTTGCGCATTTTTTATAGTTTCTTGATTGCGCTTACCTTGCGGCGCGAAGACGAATGTATAGGGCATCGGCTCGCCGGCTAAAAAGCCCGTCTCGTAGATCTCGTTTGCCTCTTTTTCGTTCATCAGGCGGTTAAATTTGCTAAAAATTTGATTTTCTATGAGATCAAGCGCGCCGAAAGCCTCGTCGTTTATCCAAACGGCGTTATTTTTTCTTGACGACGTCATATTTTTTCCTCTTTTCCCAAAGCGATTTGCGCGAGATGCCTAGCTTTTTGCTAAGCTCGGTGTCGGGGTATTTGTCCTGATAGTTTACGATGATGTGCTTGATGTAGTCGTCGATCGTCAAAATTTCGTCGATTTGGAAATTTTTCTCGTCGCTTGCGATGTTTAGCGTCTCCATCGGCGCTTCTTCGTTCGGATTGGTCGAGCTTGCGATGAGCTTGCGTTTGGCGGCGAGAGATACGATCTGATTTTTAGCCTCTTGGCGTAAAATTTGAAAATTTGAAAAATATAAAAGCGTGCGCGGATTTGCCTCGGCTATGGCCTCTACGTCGATGCCTGGCTCTAGCGGGACGTATTTGAAGCTCAAATTTAGCGCCTTTGCGTACTCAAAAACGAAATTATCGGCGTTTATCATTTTATTGCACTTTATGAGAAGCGGTAGCTTTATGCGCTTAAAGTCGAAATTTAGCGCCGAGACGGCCTTAAAATGATAGTTTAGGTAGTCCTGATAGGTTTTTATAAATGTTTGCAGCCGCCTAAACTCCTCGAAATGCTTGATCTTTCGCACCAGCTCCTCGATCATAAACGGCTTTTGTATGTAGTCGCTAGCACCCGCTTTTATCGGGATCGAGACGGTGTCGTTGCTGATGTAGGTGATGAGCAGGATGACGACGGAGTCTTTAAATTTTTGTATGATTTTTAGCGTGTCGTCGCCCGCAAACGCGCTAGAGAGCAGCACAACGTCAAAGTGTACGTCCTTGGCGCCATCCTTTGCCTTCTGCTCGGGATCGTTTTTCATCGCCTCCGCCGTGCTCCTTGCTATCTCGCACTCGTAGCCTAAATTTTCCAGCTTTGATGCGATGCTTTGGGCTAGGTAGATTTCGTTTTCTATTATCAAAACTCTCATGTTTTTACTTTCATTTTTTATTTTCCTTTACTTTTCCTCTTACCTTAAAACTTTGGCGTTTTTACGCAAAGCGTTGCGATTTTTAAAGTCGCTCCGCCGTCCAGTCGTAAATTTTTAGACTAGCAGACGCCGCGGCGGCTATGCCCTCGCCCCGCCCCGTAAAGCCTAGATTCTCAGTCGTCGTGGCCTTTACGTTTATGCGGCTCGGGGTTAAATTTAGCGCATTTGCGATGTTTATTTCCATCGCGGATTTAAATTTACTAAGCTTTGGCCGCTCGGCGATAACTGTGACGTCGGCGTTTATCAGCTCAAAACCGACGCTTTGCACAAGATTATATGCTTCTTTTAGTAACATAGCCGAGTCCGCTCCTTTAAATTTATCGTCGGTGTCGGGAAAATGCTCGCCTATATCGCCCAGCCCGGCCGCTCCTAGCACCGCGTCGATGAGCGCGTGGATAGCTACGTCGCCGTCGGAGTGGGCCTTTAAATTTCTTTCAAAAGGGATTTTTTCGCCGCCGATTGTTACGAAACTTCCCTCTTTTTTCTCTTCTTCAAAGGCGTGCACGTCAAAACCGTTACCGACGTAAATTTCGCTTGAGGGCGCGCTAAGGCCGTAAATTTTGGCTAGATCGTCTTTAAACGTTATTTTTCTAGCGTTTTCGTCGCCTTGTACGTACCAGATTTTACCGCCTGCAGCCGCTATCGCCGAGCTATCGTCGGTATAAATTTGACCTGATTCAAGCGCGCTTTTTAGCATCTCCGTGCGCGAGAGCTGCGGAGTTTGGATGAGCTTGACCTGCTCTCTGTCTACGACGCCCGCGCCTAGATAAACGGTATCGGGTACTTTTAGCGCAGGCACGACGCAGTCGGCGTTTTGGATGCCGCCTATTATGCGAGAAAAAAGCTCTGCGCTAATCATCGGACGAGCGATGTCGCTAACCAAAACAAATTCGCTTTGAACGAGTTTAAGAGCGTTTTTTAGGCTCCCTTGACGCGTCGCGCCGCCTTTTACGAAGCGGTACGACGGGGCAAATTTGCTCATATATTTTTCCTCGTTTGAGGCGATGATTATCTCTTTAAAAGCATAATGCGAGCTTAAATTTTTAGCCGCAAAGAGCCATAGCGGATCGCCTCCGACGCGCAACCACTGCTTTTTAACGGGCATTTCAAAACGGCTAGAGCTTCCGGCTCCAAGCATTATCAGCGTAACGTCTAGCAAAATTTCTCCTTTGGCGAAGTGTTACGATATTATACATCCTAAAAGCTTGTTTTTATCTTTTTTGAGTAAGATTAGAATCAAAAATTTAAGGAGCGAAATATGAAAGAATTTCGGGTCAAATTTGACTCCGCCGACAAAACTCCGACGCAGATGTACTACGCTAAAAAAGGCGTCATAACGCCCGAGATGAACTACGTAGCGCAGGCTGAAGCGCTAAATCCCGAGCTCGTTAGAAGCGAGGTCGCCGCGGGCAAGATGATAATCCCAGCCAACATCCATCACGAAAATTTGCTCCCGATGGCGATCGGCAGGGAGGCCAAAACCAAAATCAACGCAAATATCGGCAACTCAAGCCTAAGTAGCAATATAGACGCCGAGCTTGAAAAGCTGCAAATTTGCCTAAAATACGGCGCCGACACGGTCATGGATCTAAGCACTGGCGGTGATTTGGATATGATCAGAAGCGCCATAATCGCAAACTCGACCGTCCCCATAGGCACCGTGCCGATGTATCAAATCATCCACGATATAAAAGAGGTCGAAAATTTAACCACTAGCGACATCCTAAAAACGCTCGAAAAGCAGGCGCGCCAGGGCGTTAGCTACTTCACGATACATGCGGGGTTTCTGCTCAAATTTATGCCGCTGGTCGCAAAGCGCAAGATGGGTATCGTTAGCCGCGGCGGTAGCCTAACTGCTAGCTGGATGATGCACCATCATAAAGAAAACCCGTTTTACGAGGCTTTTGACGATATTTTAGAAATTTGCGCCGCTCACGACGTCGCGCTGTCTCTAGGCGACGGGCTGCGTCCGGGCTGCCTATACGACGCGACTGATGAAGCTCAGCTTAGCGAGCTACGCGTTTTAGGCGAGCTAACGCTGCGCGCATGGGAGAAAAACGTGCAAGTGATGATCGAGGGGCCGGGTCATATTCCTTTAAACCAAATAGAGTATAATATGAAAATCGAACGCGAGCTGTGCCACGGCGCGCCTTTTTACGTGCTAGGACCGCTGCCTACGGACATCGGAGCGGGGTATGATCACATCACTTCGGCTATCGGCGGGACGATGGCGGCCTTTTACGGAGCCTCGATGCTGTGCTACGTGACGCCTAAAGAGCACCTTGGTTTGCCAAACGCAAACGATGTGAGAGAAGGCATCGTAGCGCATAAGATCGCTGCTCACGCAGCCGACGTCGCGCTAGGCAAGGCAGGCGCGATAGAGCGCGATCACGCGATGAGCGACGCTAGATACGCTTTTGACTGGAACAAGCAGTTTGAGCTAAGCCTAGATCCCCAAAGAGCACGCGAGTTGCATGACGAGAGCTTGCCTCAAGAGTCGTTTAAAAAGGCGGAATTTTGCTCGATGTGCGGGCCTAAATTTTGCGCGTATAAAATTTCAAAAAATCTAACGAAGGAGAAAAATGTTAAGTAAAGAGGATGTCTTAAATAGACTAAAAGGCGTGATATATCCGGGCTTTGAGAAAGATATCGTGAGCTTTGGATTCGTAAAAAACGTCGAAATCGGCGAGAAAATTTTAATCGAGGTCGAGATCGTAAGCTCAAATCCGGACGTAGCAAACGAGCTGCGAACCGATATAAAGCGCGTGATGGGCTCAAACGAGTGCGTTGTTAGCATCATCCAACCAAAAATCCCAGAGGAAAAAAGCAACACACAAAGCGGTAAAAACATCGCTCCGCAGATCAAAAATTTCGTAATGGTAAGCTCGGGCAAAGGCGGCGTGGGCAAGAGCACTACGACGCTAAATTTAGCTATCTCGATGGCGAAGCTAGGCAAAAAAGTAGGCATCCTAGACGCCGACATCTACGGTCCAAATATCCCTAGAATGCTCGGCGAAGTGGGCACTCAGCCTCAAGTCGTCGGCAACAAACTAAAACCGATCCTAACTCACGGCGTCGAGATGATGAGTATGGGCGTGCTAATGGAAGAAGGTATGAGCCTCATCTGGCGCGGTTCGATGATCATGAAAGCTATCGAACAGCTGCTAAAAGACGTGTTTTGGAGCGAGCTGGACGTGTTGTTTCTCGATATGCCTCCGGGAACGGGCGACGCACAGCTAACTCTAGCTCAAAGCGTGCCGGTGACTGCTGGCGTGTGCGTCACGACGCCGCAAGTGGTAGCGCTAGATGATAGCAAAAGAGCACTTGATATGTTTGAGAAGCTTCACATCCCGATCGCGGGCATCGTGGAAAACATGAGCGGCTTTATCTGCCCTGAAAGCGGCAAGGAGTATGATATATTTGGCAAAGGCACGACCGAGGAAGTGGCAAAAGCCTACGGTACCGAAGTGCTAGCCGAGATACCTATCGAGCCTGCCGTTAGAGTCGGCGGCGACAGCGGCAAGCCGGTGAGCTTTTACGAGCCAAACTCGGTCACGGCTAAACGCTACGAAAAAGCGGCGGCTAGACTGTGGGAAATAATCGAAAATATCAACGATGACGGCGGCGCGGACAACTCGTCTATCCAGCCCGTGATGGACGGCAAGAGCGCTTGCTCGAAGTAAAATTTAAAATCTAAAGCCCGAATTTACTCAAATTTGGGCTTTGATTCTCGCAAATTTACAAATTTAGGAGAACGACAAATGAAAGCGATCGTAACGGTGATCGGTAAGGACAAGGTCGGCATTGTAGCGGGCGTTTCGGCCAAGCTCGCGCAGCTTGGGCTAAACATAGACGACATCAGCCAGACGGTTTTGGATGAGTTTTTTACGATGATGGCGGTGGTTTCCAGCGAGGAAAAGCAGGACTTCACAGCTCTAAGAGGGGAGCTAAACGAGCTTGGCGAAAAGCTAAAAGTAAAGATAAATATCCAAAGCTCGGCGATATTTGACACCATGCACAACATCTAAGGCGCGCAGATGGACATCAAAAACGTAACCGAAACGATCGCGATGATCGAGGAGCAAAATTTCGACATCCGCACGATCACGATGGGCATCAGTCTGCTCGACTGTATCGATCCCGATATGGGCAAAGCCACGGAGAAAATTTACGCCAAGATCACCGACAAGGCGCGCGATCTGGTAAAGGTCGGCAATGAAATTTCAGCAGAGCTTGGCATCCCGATCGTAAATAAGCGCGTCTGCGTAACGCCTATCGCCATCATCGGCGCGGCGACGGATGCCGTGAGCTACGTGCCGCTTGCTAGAGCGATGGACGAGGCGGCGCAAAAGGTCGGTATCGACTTTATCGGCGGCTTTTCGGCGCTAGTACAAAAGGGCTACTCCAAGGGCGATAAAATTTTAATCGACTCCATCCCCGCCGCGCTCGCTGCGACGCAGAAGGTCTGCTCGTCGGTAAATATCGGCTCGACCAAGACGGGCATAAATATGAGCGCGGTCGCCGACATGGGGCGCGTGATAAAAGAGACGGCGCGGCTTTCGGATCTTGGCGCCGCAAAGCTCGTCGTATTTGCCAACGCCGTCGAGGATAATCCCTTTATGGCGGGCGCATTTCACGGCGTGGGCGAGGCCGAAGTCGTCATAAACGTGGGCGTTAGCGGCCCAGGCGTCGTTAAGCGCGCGCTTGAGAAGGTGCGCGGAGCGAGCTTTGACGTGGTCGCCGAGACCGTGAAAAAGACGGCGTTTAAGATTACGCGCATCGGACAGCTCGTAGGCCAAATGGCGTCCGAGCGCCTGGGCGTGAAATTCGGTATCGTCGATCTCTCGCTGGCTCCGACTCCGGCGGTGGGCGATTCGGTCGCGCGCGTGCTTGAGGAGATGGGACTAGAGCGCGTCGGCACGCACGGCACGACGGCTGCGCTAGCGCTGCTAAACGACGCGGTCAAAAAGGGCGGAGTGATGGCGTGCAACCAAGTAGGCGGGCTTAGCGGCGCGTTTATCCCTGTCTCCGAAGACGAGGGCATGATAGCCGCAGTGCGCGCGGGCTCGTTAAATTTGGAAAAGCTCGAAGCGATGACCGCGATCTGCTCGGTGGGGCTCGATATGATCGCGATCCCGCAGGATACGCCCGAGCAGACGATCGCCGCGATCATAGCCGACGAGGCCGCGATCGGCGTCATAAATCAAAAAACGACCGCCGTGCGCATAATCCCAAAAGGCAAAGAGGGCGATACGCTGGAGTTTGGCGGGCTTCTTGGTAGCGCGCCCGTGATGAGCGTAAATAAAAACTCCTCGGCAGACTTCATCGCCCGCG
>NZ_CAURPW010000018.1 GCF_963526985.1 uncultured Campylobacter sp. | reverse complement strand
GCGTGCGTTACGGTTTAAAAACCTTTTAAGAATACGTGCGATTATATCAAAAAAACATAAAAATTAAATTTACCTGTAATAGTAGAAAATACGATTCAGTTAGATTTAGGCCGAGTTACCGCTAAAACCGCTAATTTCGGTACGCGGTTTTATAACGGTGCTGCGACGAATGTATATACAAAGTTGTTAGTCTATAATTTAACGCTAAAATAGCTTATTAAACCGGCCTTTGTCGGAGCACCTTTAGCGCATTAGACATACGAGCAAATTTTATTTTTGGACACTCCTACAAATTTTATCGGCGCAAGGCTGATGATTTTGTAGTTTGATTGGCTTTTGCAAAATTTGTTAAAATTTCGCTAGATCTATCAAAAACGGTCGCATCATCGCCTAACCAGGCAACTCAAACCAGGTATAACACGAACGGGCAAGTAGCTAAATTTTGCCGTTTTAAATCTCTAAACGCACCATATAAAGTGGCAAAGTTGCCGAATTTTATTTCGCTTAAAATTTGACAAAATTGCTGAAATAACCAAATCCGGCATAAAATTAACGTTGTAGCAAACCAGCTCTAACCAAAATAGGCAACCGATCCAAAGCGGATAAATTTACGAGTATCAATCGTCGCATTCTTCTAAATTTTGCGCCTGAGCGGCGAAAAACGTATCGCTGTGGATGTTTTCAAATGCAGCCTTTAGCGAGACGAAAAGCTTTGGATTTTGCTTTTCTAAATTTGCCAAAAGCTCCTTAGTTTCAGCTCTAGCGTGAGGCATCTTGATATCAAATCGCATCGCCGGACACGCCTCGTCGCCGATAACCGTAAGCCCGTTTCGCACGGCGTTTTCGCGTAGCTGCCGCTCACGCACGAATATAAACGGCCTAATAACCTCGATCCCGTTTGCCGCGACGTATTTTGGAGCAAGCGTCCTAAGCGCGCCGTTATAAGTAAAATTCATAAAAAAACTCTCGACCGCGTCGTCGAGGTGGTGGGCGATGGCGAGCTTGTTAAAGCCGTGCCCGAGCGCGTAGGTGTAGAGATAGCCGCGCCTCATACGCGAGAAAAAGCTGCAAAAGCTGGAATTTTTGCGGATCTTGTCCTTGGATATCTCGAATATCGAGCTATCGATCACGTCGTGCTCGATGCCGTGCTCGGCGCAGTGGCGCGTGAGATAGGCGTAGTCCTCGCCCATGCCGTAGCTTAGCGTCACGGCCTTAAACTCAAATTTTTCGGGCGTGACGTTTTGCATATGTTTTAGCACGTGCGCGAGTGCGAGGCTGTCCTTACCACCGCTAAGACCGAGCAAAATTTTATCCCCGCCGCGCACCATGCGGTATCTGGCGTTGGTCTGCCCGACCTGGCGTAGCAGCCGCTTGCTAAGCTCTATCATAGCCGCTCGATCATCGCGAGCATGAACTGCGCGCTCACGTTTGCCGAGTCTTGTAAAAATTTATCGAAGTCAAACTCCGCGCTGCCGCCCGCCTCGTCGCTGATGGCGCGAAGCACGAAAAACGGCACGCCCAGACTCTCGCAAACTAGCGCCACGCTAGCGCCCTCCATCTCGGCCGCATCGGCTTTGAAAGTCGCTTTTAACCACTCTTTTTTAGTATTATCGCAGATAAACTGATCGCCCGTGGCTATGATGCCACCTTTTAACTCGATGCCTTTTTCGGCCGCGACGCTAGAGGCTAACGCATTTAGTGCGTCGTCGCTTTTGATAAAGATGCTGGTCTCGGGCACGTAGCCGTGCGGGTGCCCAAACGCCGTGATATCGACGTCGTGTTGCACGAGGCTGGTAGCATAGAGCATATCGCCGATTTTCAAATTTGGATTTAGCGCGCCTGCAACGCCGGTAAAAAGTAGCTTCCTGGCGCCGAATTTCTCGATCATCGCGCTTGCGGTTAGAGCGGCGTTTACCTTGCCGATCTTAGAGTAGGCGATCACGAGCTCTTTGTCGCTGAAATTTGCGAGGTAAAATACGTTATTTGCGTGCTTAACCTCTCTGTAATCCTTGATACGCTCAAGCAGAGGAGCGACCTCCTCGCGCATCGCGCCTAAGATCGCTATCATTTAAGCTCCTTTAAAAGCTCTTCAAGGCTGCTAAGATCGGTGACGCTAAAAGTCGGCTTCTCGGTGATTTTTTTGTTGATGCCTTTTAGCACGCTACCGCCAAACTCCACGAAAATATCGACCTCGTTTTCGATACTTTTGATGCTTTGTTTGTATAAAACGGGACTAACGAGCTGGGCTTTTAACAAATTTAGCGCTTCGTCTTTCGTGCCGTAAGCTTTCGCCGATGCATTTGAAACAACCGGGTCAAATTTAGCGGCCAACGCTGGCTCTAGCTGCGCCGTTAGCTTCTCGCTAGCACTCTTTAAAAGCGGGCAGTGGCTGATGACGGACATATTTAGAGGCAATACGCGCTTAGCGCCCGCTTCTTTAAACGCCGACTCAAATTTGGCGATGTCCTCTTTTAATCCCGCGATCACGATCTGACCGTCGCAGTTGTAGTTCGCGGCGTAAATTTGATGGCCGTCTGCCTGAGCGTTTTTGCAAATTTGCTCTACCGTTTCGTCGCTAAGACCCAAAATAACGCTCATCGTCACATCTTTGCCCGCGCAGTCCTCTTGCATAAATTTACCGCGCAAATTTACGATCCTAAGCGCATCAACAAAATCAAACGCGCCGCTAACCGCAAGCGCGCTAAACTCGCCCAAAGAGTGTCCAAGCGCAAATTTAGGCTTTAAATTTACGCTTTGCTTTAGCGCGAGATAGCACATAAGCGAGTTTAAAACGATGGCAGGCTGGGTAAATTCGCTCCTGTTTATGAGGCCGTTTTCGTTGAAAAGTAGATTTGAAAAATCGATTTTTAGGCTGTCGCTTGCATTTTGCAAAAGCTCGGCGGCCGGGCGGAAATTTTCGTAAATCTCCTTACCCATACCGACGCTTTGCGAGCCTTGTCCGGGAAATATAAACGCTGCTCTCATCTAGGCTCTCTTAGTGGCAGCCGCATCCGCCGTCGCCGTGGTGGTGACCGTGGTCATGGTGTCCGTGTCCGCAGCAGCCGCCCTCACCGTGATGATGGTCGTGATCGTGTCCTCCGCATCCGCATGCGTGAGCGCCGGCTACCATGCCCGTAGCTATCTCGTCTTCGGTAGCATCGCGTCTGTCGAAAATTTGAACCTTAAACTCCAAATCTTTGCCCGCGTAAGGGTGATTAAAATCAACCGTCACGTCGTCCTCGCCAATAGATTTTACTATTACGCGTACGCTCTCGCCGTGTTCGCCTTGACCAAAAAGCTCCATACCCTCTTTTAGTTCTATGCCCGCAAATTGCTCTTTAGGTAGCATTTGAACGGCGCTAGAGTCGTACTCGCCGCAAGCTTGCGCAGCCGGGATAACGATAACCTTCGTTTCGCCTTTGTTTAGTTTTAGAACCTCTTCCTCTAACTTCTCGATGATATGACCGTGACCTGTTAAAAAAGAAATCTCTTGCCCTACTTGCATATTGGACTCTAAAATTTCGCCCGTTTTTGCATCTTTTAGCTCATAAAACATAGCTATAACTTGTTCTTTCACGTTTTTCTCCTATTTATGAAAATAACGTGATTATATCGTTAAATTTATTAAAAAAGTTTTAGTTTCGAGTGGGTGCGGCTTTGGCTTCTTTGCTGTCGGGATAGCCTAGTTTTAGCGCTTTGTAAAATTTATTTGCGCTTGCCGTGTCTTTTATCTTATCAAAGCTGATAGCCGTATGATAAAGAAGCTTTGGGGTATAGTCGGCTTTGTCGTATAGCTGAATGCTCTGCTGATAGTATTTTATAGCGTTGTTATAGGCTTTTTGCTGGTATGCTATCTCACCGAGATAAAAATTTGCCATTGCAGGCTTATGATCTTTGCTTAAAAGATACTCGTATCTAGCTTTCGCATCGTCGAGTTTACCTGCGTCAAATAGCTTTTTAGCTTCGCTTGCCACATCTTGATTTTTTTGTTTAGTAAAATCAGTCTTTGGAGTTTGCGACTCGGCGACCGGGCTATTGCTATCTACCGGTTTGTCTTCATCGTTTTTTTTTGTGGTAGTAGGCGCTACGTTGCTCTTATCTATCAAAGCACCCATATCCTTAAGGGCTTTGGTGATTTTAGCATTATTGGCTTCTTGTATTTTTCGACTTTCTTCTACGTATTTTTTAAGCTCCTCAAAATCGCTTTTTGCGGTAGAATTTCCGTCGTTTCCTTCAAGATCGTTTAGTCTTTTTTCTATCCTAGATATTCTTGAATTTAGCCCGTCTAACACACTTTGCAAACCTTCCAGGCGCTCTTGCATAGCATTCAAATTTGACTCAACATCGCCCATATTTCTACTTAGATTTTCTACGTTTTGTTTGTTTTTTAGAAACGTTTTTTCATTATCAGTCAAACCATATGGACTAGAACTATCTAAATTTCCAGCATCAAATACCGAAATTTCATTAGAAGCAGAATAAGAAAGCGTGACTCCCGCAAAAAGAGCCACGATAGTTTTTAAATTTGTCATAAATCTAAATTATGGAAGAACTTTAAATTCAGCTCGTCTGTTTTGAGCGTCGCAAGCCTTTGATTTATCTGTGCAAACGGGATTGCTTTCGCCGTAACTTACAACCATTATTCTATCTGCGTTAACGCCCTGTTTTACTAGAGCGTCTTTGGCAGCTTTCGCTCTTTTTAGACCAAGCGCATAGTTGTACTCATCGGTACCCCATTCGTCGCAGTTACCTTCTACTTTTACAGAAAGGCTTTGAGCATCCGCTTGATTAAACAAGCCTGCATTTGTATTGATAACAGGCTGCATATCGCCTTTGATATTAAATTTATCAAAGTCGAAATATACAGTTTGAACTTGACCTTCGATGCTTGAGATTAACTGTTGTAATCTCTCGCTATCGCTCATCATATTATCGCTTGAGTTCATACCGCTCGTGTTTTGATTAGCATCGGCGCTCATATCAACTTCAGGGGTTTTAGAGCTACAACCGCTCAACAATAAAGCTGCCACAGCAGCAGAAGCTAAAACTACTTTTTTCATTTTCATCCTTTTTATAAGATTTAATCGCTATTATATCATAAAATTTACTAAATATTACCAATCAATCGACTGAATTTTACCGATTTTTAATGGAAATTGAAAACTTTTGTTCTCGTTCACGCGAATTATGCCTAAAGAACTCTGCCCGCCGAGCTCTTTTATAAACACTACGCTTTGTCCGTCGCTAGAAAATCTAGGATACAAATTTTTTCCGCTTGCGGTAAGCTGTCTAATATAATCGGTCTGAGTAGAAATCATATAGATATTAAAATCTCTCGTGCCAAAACTGCTCTTGCCGTCTTCTCTACTTGAATAAACTATATAGTTTTGATAAGTGCTGACGGAGTTGTTATTTTTACCGTGAAAAACCATCTGTTCAAAACCGCTTCCGTCGACGTTTTGAGCAAAAACATTCGGATAGCCGAGCCTATCTGAAACAAAAACTACGCGCCTATCTCCGTCTACGAAATTGCCGTTAACGTCGATACCACTGTAGTTTGTTATCTGCGATAATCTTCTTGAATTTAAATCATATATATAGATATCAGGCTGGTCTTGAGGTGCCATAGTTAGCAAAATTTTATCGCCGTTTTGACTAACGTCGGAGGCTATGAGCATACCGCCCTTACTATCTAAAATTTTAGTTTTTTGGCCGCTTGCGACGTCATATCTATAAAGAACTAAATTTTTACCGCTGTAATCAGAGTAGTAAAACGCTCTCTGGTCGGCTCCTATCCATTTAGGAAATATATTTAAACCGCCGCGTACAAGCACTTTTTGATAGGTTAAAGTGTAGTCGGCTATAACGATCTCGCTTTGTTTTGAGCCTGTTCCTTTGGCAAAAATGATAAATTTCTCCATCCAATTAACAGGGGGCATTTTTAGCTCGTTAATAAGCTCAACTATCGCTTTATGCGCGATAAACGGATACTTTGCTCCGTCGTTCATATTGTAAATTTTCTCGTACTGAGTAGTTGCCGTTTTGGCATTTATAAGCTTAACTCTTAAAGTAAGAGGCGAATTTGGCGAACCTTCAAGCGCGTATCTAAAAATTAGTTGTGCGCCCTTTTCGCTCATAACATTCGTATTTGAGTCGCCTTCATAGCTACTTGCGACATACTCGTCTACGACTTCAAAATCAGAGCTTACCTTTAGGTCTCCCAGCATAATTTTGTGAAATTTGCTCTTAAAAGCCTGATCGCCGACGGCCGTTGTGGCGTCTTGAAGCACGATTTTTGGTAGAGCTAAGCCTTTGTTAACGATAGATATTGTTGCATCAGTAGCAAACAAACCCATAACGAAACTAAGCAATATGATGATTTTTTTCATACACTTTCCTTCTTAAATTTTTTATTGTATTTCTAATTTATCCACTAGATCAAACTTATGGGAAAATACCCCATCATTTGGAATAGGAAATTTTTCAAATGTCATATCTTGTAAAAAATTTCTCACCTTATCATTAAACTCACTATTGCCAGATAAGCTTTTTATATCATAGCTGAAATTTCCATTTTGGTCTATAGAAATCAAAACAACAGCCTTATCATTTGAACCAGCCTTATATTGATTCCATTTACTAGCCAAAATTCTAGTTATTTGCCCAATATACTCATTGTATTCGCCAGTCATTTGCGACTTTGGAGTTTTTGCAACCTGATCCAAAGTAAAATTCTTGATAACGTCGCTAGCTTTTTTTTGCTCACTAGTTACCTGGCTCTTTTCCGGCTTTTTGCGACTTGGCTCTTTCGGCTGTTCTTTTTTCTTCGTAACCTTGTCCTCTTTTAGTTTAGAGGTATCGATACTGCCGAACAGATCCTTTAAATTTGGCTCTTCGACTTTTTTTTCTTCAGGTTTTGGCGGTACAGGGTCAGGCTCAGGCGGCTTGTTAGTGGTATCAGGTTTAGGTTCTTCTTTTTTAACCTCTTCCTCTTTTTTTATAGGCTGGGGTTTTTCTTCTTTTACGACCTCTTTTTTAGGCTCGGGTGCTTTTACGGTAACGTCAGGTTCGCGCTCGACTATCATGATATCCATAAAGGCATCTTTGGTATCGGTATATTTTTTCGGCTCTTCCTTAAAATATGTAAGCTTGATAAAAATACCGATTATTATGCAAAAATAAAGAAAAGCCGACAGCACAAAGTAGCCGGAAGTGTTAAATTTGAGATCAAATTTATCCATTAGTCTGAAGCGCTACCTTTGTAAAACCAGCGTTTTTTACGCTTTTTAAAACAAACATTACATCGTCATATATGAGACTTTTATCGGCCTTGATGTAAACGGGCGAATTTTTATCGTATCTTGCTCCGATGAGTACGATGTTATCAGGAAGCTCGCGCAAATCCATAGTGCTTTGATCTATCCTAACCTTTTTTGTAGCATCCACGATAACGGTTAAATCCTTTTTTTGGGCTGAAGAGGCTTTGGTCTTTGAGCCGTCCGGCAATAAAATTTGTTCATCGTAAACAATAGTAGGCGTAGTAACCATAAGAATCGCCAGCAAAACTAGCATAATATCCACAAGCGGAGTTATGTTTAACTCCGGGGTTTCGTCAAGATTTATCATTGATCTTCTTTAAGCGTTACGAGAATATCCACCTCTCGCTTAATCACGCCCATAAGCTCGTAGGCTTTCCTCTTGATAAGCAAGCTAAACGTATAAGCAGGTATTGCTACAAATATACCCGCCCCCGTTGCAACTAGCGCTTCGCTGATGGCGGGAGCTATAACGTTTAGAGATGAATTTCCGCCGCCTTGTCCAAGCTGAGAAAAGGTCTCCAAGATAGAAACAACCGTGCCAAAAAGTCCGATAAAAGGCGACGTAGAGGCAACTATACTAAGCCAAGTAATGCCACTAGTTGCATTTCGCTCAGCGATACTAACGGCGACCGAGAGCTTCTCTCTAGATATTGAGCCGCTTACGAACCGTTTTAAAATGGATTCGTTTAAAACATGTTTAGACCCGCCCATTAATAACGACTCAAGAGCATTTTGTTCTTTTTTTTGCCATGATCTAAGCCCTGCCATACGAGAAAACAGTATAGTAAGGCTTATGATAAAATAAAAAGAAAGCCAGCTCAGCACGAATATAGTGATAAAACTACTTCTAGATAAGTAGTTTAAAAAAATATCAAGTCCAGCCACTATCTTGCCCGAGCCATGCTGTCTAATTTTGCCACGGTAGCAGCCATAGCGTTGTTCTCGCTACTCATACCGGCAATTAAATCCTTCGCCTTTTGCAATGAATTTGCTATCTCGCTCTCAGAATTTCCCGACACATGAACGGCGCCGTCGGCAAGGATAGTCGCCTTGCCTTCGTTTATCTCGGCATATCCCCAGTTTATCGCGACGGCATCATGGCTTTTATCTTCGTTTTCGATATCAATAACGCCGGCCTTTAAAAGCGAGATAAGCGAAGCATGTCCAGGCAAAACTCCAAACTCACCTTCACTGCCTGGCAAAACTACGCTTTTAATATCGTTTGAAAACACTAAACCCTCAGGCGTAACGATTTCTAAATGTAATTTACTCATTACTTTTTCCTTTAAATTTAGGCTTTAAGTTTCTCGGCTTTCGCTATCGCTTCGTCGATGTTTCCTACCATATAAAATGCGTTTTCCGGCAAATCATCATATTTGCCTTCCAAAATTCCCTTAAAGCCGGCAATATTCTCTTCAAGACTTACATATTTACCGGGGCTACCCGTAAACACCTCTGCAACAAAGAACGGCTGAGATAAAAATCTCTCGATCTTTCTAGCGCGATCAACCGTAACTTTATCTTCTTCGCTAAGCTCATCCATGCCAAGGATGGCGATGATATCTTGAAGGTCTTTGTATTTTTGTAAAACCGCCTGTACACCGCGAGCTACTTTATAGTGCTCACCACCCAAAATTTGAGGATCGAGCATTCTTGATGTCGAATCAAGCGGGTCAACCGCAGGATAAATTCCTTTTTCTGCGATAGCTCTGTTTAAAACGGTAGTCGCGTCAAGGTGCGCGAAAACGGTTGCAGGAGCCGGGTCGGTAAGGTCGTCCGCAGGAACGTAAACAGCCTGAACCGATGTAATCGAACCTTTTTTGGTCGACGTAATTCTCTCTTGGAATTTACCCATTTCGCTCGCCAAAGTCGGCTGATAACCAACGGCAGACGGAATACGTCCTAGAAGCGCCGACATCTCCGCGCCAGACTGAGAGAAGCGGAAGATGTTATCAATAAACATCAAAACGTCAAGTCCCATCTCGTCGCGGAAGTACTCGGCCATTGTTAGACCTGTTAGAGCGATGCGGTTTCTTGCCCCCGGCGGCTCATTCATCTGACCGTAGCATAAGGCGACTTTATCTAAAACGTTACTTTCTTTCATCTCGTGATAAAGGTCGTTTCCTTCACGAGTTCTCTCGCCAACACCCGCAAACACAGAGTAACCGCTGTGTTTAAATGCAACGTTGTGGATAAGCTCCATGATAATAACCGTTTTGCCGACGCCGGCACCGCCGAATAGTCCGACCTTACCACCCTTTGCGTAAGGAGCCAAAAGGTCTACTACTTTGATGCCTGTTTCAAAAATTTCGCTCTTCGTGCTTTGCTCTTCAAACGGCGGAGGATCGCGGTGAATAGACCATTTTTTGTCAAATTCTACACCATCCCCCTCGTCGATTAGATCGCCAACGACGTTAAAAATTCTTCCCAAAACTTTTTCGCCGACAGGAACGCTAATAGGCGCGCCTAAAGCCGTAGCCTCAAGGCCTCTAGTTAAGCCTTCGCTCATGTCCATAGCGATAGTTCTTACGCGGTTATCGCCAAGGTGCGCGGCAACCTCTAGCACAAGTCTATTTTGCTTGCCCTCAACCTCGAAATTTACTTCGACGGCTTCGTTGATCTTGGGTAAATAATCCGCGAAATCGACGTCGACTACCGGACCCATTACCTGAGAAATGATACCTTTCATCCATACTCCTTAATTATTTCATTGATTCGACGCCACTGATGATCTCGATAAGCTCAGTGGTGATAGACTCTTGGCGAGCCTTGTTATACGATAGTTTTAGCTGTGCGACGCGCTCTTTAGCGTTGTTAGTCGCGTTATCCATCGCCTGCATTCTAGCGCTGTGCTCAGCCGCAAGGCTATCGACTAAAGCGTAATACATGCTATACTCGAAATACTTCGTAAGTAGTTCGTTTAAAATTTTACCGTCGTCGCTCGGCTCAAATTCCATCAAAGAATTCGTCTCGACTTCGACGAGTTTTGGCGGCTCAACCGGCACGATATCGTTTATGCGAATTTGCTGAGAGATCATATTATTGTAGCCGTTATGTACCAAAATAACTTTATCAGTCGCACCGCTTATAAAGTCGTCTATCGCGTCTTTTATGATATTTTGAGCTTTCTCATAGGTAGGAGATGAGCTCACGCCGACATATTTCTCAAGCAAATTTATACCCTGGAAGCTAAAAAATTCTATACCTTTTTTACCTACCGCGCGAAGTCTTATCTTTACTTTTTTTGCCTTAAATTCGTTAATCATATTTCTAACGGTTTTAATAGTCTGAATATTAAAACCGCCGCAAAGCCCCTTGTCTGCGGTAACAAATATAATATCAACCTTCTCGATATTCTCCTTAACGTCGAAAAATTTACTCTCGGCGTTTACGGAGCGATATTGGTTGATCTTATAGGCGATTTCAGATAAAACTTCGTTGATCTTGAGTGCGTAAACCCTAGAGTGACGAGCTGCTTCTTCAGCTTTGCGAAGTTTAGCCGTAGATACCAGCTTCATCGCGCGCGTCGTCTTTTGGGTATTTTGGACGCTCTTGATCTTTCGTTTTATATCTTTTAAATTTGACATATTCTAGCCTTAGTTAGCGGCAAACGTCGCTTTAAAGTCTTTTAGCGCCTTATGCAAAAGCTCCTCAATCTCTTTGTCGAGTGCTTTTTTGGTTCGAATTTGCTCGAAAATTTCAGGATATTTAGCCTCTATATAAGGATAAAGCTCAGCTTCAAATTTAGTAACAGCTACGGTCGGAATATCGTCTAGATAGCCTTTCGTACCGGCAAAGATGATAACGACTTGCTTTTCAACGGCAAGCGGACTGTAAGGAGGCTGTTTTAGCACCTCGACCATCCTTTGACCGCGCTCAAGCTGCTTTCTCGAGCTCTCGTCAAGATCGCTCGCAAACTGTGCAAACGCCTGAAGTTCGCGGTATTGCGCAAGGTCAAGTCTTAAGGTTCCCGAAACTTGCTTGGTCGCTTTTATCTGAGCTGCGCCGCCGACGCGAGAAACCGAAAGACCGACGTTGATCGCAGGACGGATACCTGAGTTAAATAGATCGGACTCAAGGAAAATTTGACCGTCGGTGATAGAAATAACGTTTGTCGGAATATACGCCGAAACGTCGCCAGCTTGCGTCTCGATAATAGGAAGAGCCGTTAGAGAACCTGCGCCTAGCTTATCATTTAGCTTAGATGCGCGCTCTAACAAGCGAGAGTGTAGATAGAAAACGTCGCCAGGATAAGCTTCACGGCCCGGCGGTCTGCGAAGAATCAAGCTCATTTCGCGGTATGCGACAGCGTGTTTTGAAAGATCGTCATAGATGATTAGGGCGTGGCGAGAGTTATCTCTGAAATATTCACCCATAGTTACGCCCGCATAAGGAGCTAGGTACTGAAGCGCAGCAGCGTCGGAAGCGCCGGCATTTACCACGATAGTGTACTCCATAGCGCCGTACTCTTCAAGCTTTTTAACGACTTGAGCGACAGTTGATTGTTTTTGTCCGATCGCTACGTAAATACAAATAACGTCTTGACCTTTTTGGTTGATAATAGTATCTATAGCGACGGTAGTTTTACCTGTTTGGCGGTCGCCAATGATGAGCTCGCGTTGTCCGCGGCCGATCGGCACTAGCGCATCGATAGCCTTGATGCCCGTTTGAAGCGGCTCGTGAACGCTCTTTCTAGCCATGATGCCTTTTGCTTTTTCCTCGACGAATCTAGTCTCGCTAGCTTCGATCGGGCCTTTGGCGTCTATCGGCTCGCCGAGTGAATTTACGACGCGGCCTATCAAAGCATCGCCGACAGGAACGCGTAAAAGTTTAGCTAGGCGTTTTACGCTCGAACCCTCTTTGATACCGTCCGTTTTACCCAAGATAACGATACCGACGCTGCTTTCCTCTAGGTTTAGAGCCATGCCTTTTTCGCCGTTCTCAAACTCGACCATCTCGCCGGCCATAACGTTTTTTAGGCCGTAAACGTTAGCAACGCCGTCGGCTACGGATATAACCTTGCCCGTCTCGTTTACATCGACGTTAAGGCTGAAATTTTCAATCCTCTCCTTGATGATGGCGCTGATTTCATCTGCTTTTATTTTTGCACTCACGCTTTTTCTCCTTTATATTGCTTTTAATATGTATTCGCTCATTTGGGCTTTTAGCCTATCTACCGAAAAGCTAGCCTCCACGCCCAAGTCGTCTAGCTCGATCTTGATACCGTTGTAATCGCTTTTTACCGGCTCTAAAATGATTTTTGCGTTAAATCTCTTAGAAAAGCTGTTTTCAAGCTCTGAAATTTGAGCCTGGCTAATCTGAGAGCCGCCGTAAATTTTACCGTAAAAAACATTGTCCATTTTTGATTTTTGCGCTAAAAGCTCCGAAACGATATTAGGCAAAATATCAAGTCTTTTATTTTCGCCGAGTAGTTTTATAAAATTTACAAATTTCTGATCCGCCCCACCGACTAAAGATAGAACGAAATCCGCTTTTTGGCTATTTTTTAAA
Source organism: uncultured Campylobacter sp. (assembly GCF_963526985.1). Classification (NCBI taxonomy): domain Bacteria; kingdom Pseudomonadati; phylum Campylobacterota; class Epsilonproteobacteria; order Campylobacterales; family Campylobacteraceae; genus Campylobacter; species uncultured Campylobacter sp. The sequence goes on along the minus strand of NZ_CAURPW010000018.1, from coordinate 20,626 downwards.
TTCGGAGAAACAATGATGTTTTGAAATTTTTCATTTGCGAATGCGTTTGCGATCTCTTGCAACTTAGCGGTAAAGTTGTTAAACTCATCCTTGCCAAGGTCGCTAACTAGAGCTTTTACGTATTTTTTTGCGATAAGTTCTTTCATTAGCCAACCCTTTTAAGCATGATATTGATAAGCTCGCTTTGATCCATTTTAACGCTGTCGCTTGCAAAGATTTCATTTAAAATTTCGCCTACGACGGACTTAACCATGCGTCTTTTTTCAAATTCCTTTTGATCTTGGAAGCTTTTTTCCAGATTTGCGACCTCTTGTCTAGTCTCTTCTTTGATGCGCTCAGAGATCAAAACAGCCTCTTTTCTAGCGGTTTCTACTAGGCTAGCGGCATTTGCTTTGGCCTCTTCTACTCGTCTTAGAGCGTCGTCTTTTTTAGCTTTTGAATCTTTTAGTTTTTGCTCGATACTATCAAGTCTTGCCGCGATACCGGCGATTCTTCCCTTGTAGGCGTTCTTGATAGGGTTTGCTATGAAATAATACAAAATTGCGGCAAAAACGATAAAATTTATCGTTCTAGGTACGATGTCGTATCCGCCGTCCGCCATCAAAACAAAAGGACATAATAAAAGTAAAATTTTGCTTTTCATATTAAATCCTTGCGAGTTTTGCTTTTAAAGCAGCTTGAAGTTCAGGCAGTTTTTGCTGTAAATCAGCTCTAAAATCGCTCTTTTGAGCGTTTAAATTTTGGATAAAGGCATCGTAATCAGCATCCAAAACTCCGCGCTTTTCGCTGACTATCTTAGCGGCCGCCTCTTTTGCGGCGTTAATAGCCTCTTGCTTGATTTTGCCCGCTTCGCTTCTTGCGGCAGCTATGAGCTGTTCTATCTGCGCTTCGTACACGCCAAGATCGCTCGTATTTTTACTAGCGCTCTCTTCGTCGTTTTTTATCGCATCGTTTCTAGCGTCTATAAATTTAAGTAGAGGCTTGTAAAGGATGGAATTTAAAACGGCGATAAGCCCTAGAAAAATAACTGCCGTTAGGACGACTAGCGGCAAATTAATTTCCAACATCAAATCTCCTTAAAGTTTAATATTTTCTTAAACATAATAAAATCGTGCTTATTTTACAAAAAAAAAGGATAAAACAAGCTAAATTTAAAGAAATATTTTTATTTTATCTTGTTTATTAGCCTATCGATATCAGCTATGTCATCAAATTCGATAGTGATTTTTTTGCCTTTTATCTTAACAGGCACGTCAAATTTAGAAAAAATCTCTTTTAAATTCGCTAGTCTTTCAAGATATCTTTCATCTAACTTAAGCGCTGTTTTAGGCGGCAATTTATTTTTTAAATTTTTTACCAAATTTTCCGTCTCGCGCACGCTAAGACGCTGCCCGATGATGGTATCGACCGCCGTTTTTTCGTCGTTTGGCTCAAGACCTACGATGACTTTAGCGTGCCCTTGCGTTAGTTTGCCTTCTTTTATATACTCTTGCGTCGCGGCGCTAAGGCTCAAAAGTCTCATAGTGTTCGTTATCTGAACCCTGCTTTTATGGATGATGTTTGCGAGTCCGTCCTGCGTGATTTTATATTCGTCTATAAGCTCTTTATAAGAATTTGCAAGCTCGATCGGATTTAAATCCTCTCTTTGGATATTTTCTATGAGCGCTAGCTCGCGCAGGCTTTGACTCTCGATATCTGCAACTATGGCCTTTATCTTGCTTTCGCCAAGCAGTTTAGTTGCGCGAAATCTCCTCTCGCCCGCGATCAGCATATATCCGCCGTCTTTTTCTATGACGATGATAGGCTGAATGAGCCCGTGCCTTTTGATACTTTCGCTAAGCTCCCTTAGCGCGGTCTCGTCAAAATTTTTACGCGGCTGATACGGGTTTTCTACGATCAAGTCCAAGTCGATATCTTTTACCATATCGCTGTTGCCCTCGTTTAGCTCGGCTTTGTACGCAAGCTCCACATCGCCCAAAATCGCCTCTAGTCCGCGCCCTAGTCCTCCCTTTTTAGCCATCTTTTATCCTAAAATACAGCAAGCTAAATTTTGATACGCTACCGAACCGGGCGATTTTATATCGTATAAAATCACAGGCTTACCAAAACTAGGACTTTCGGCGAGCTTTACGTTTCTAGGCACTATAACAAAGCCGTCGTCGGTCTCTTTACTCTTAAAAAGCTTATCTTCAAAATGCTGCTTTAAATTTGCGACGGTTTCTTTTGCTAGGTTGTTTTGCGAGCTATACATCGTCGGCAAAAAGCCTTTTATCGTTAGTTTTTTATTGATCGTTTTTTTGATTATTTTTACGGTATTTAATATCTGTGCCAACCCCTCTAGCGCGTAAAATTCGCACTGTATCGGGATTATCACGCTATCGCTAGCGCTTAACGCGTTTACGGTGATGCTACCTAGAGCGGGGGGGCTATCGATGATGATAAAGTCATACTGCCCCTCAACCTCTTCGATCTTACTCTTTAGAATTTTTTGATAGTCTTTATTTTGCTCGCTTAGCTCTTGCTCGATGCCCACCAGACCGATGTTTGACGGCGCTAGAAAAAGCGTCGGGATTTCGGTTTTTAGCACGATTTGCGAGAGTTTTTTACGACCCGTTAGAACGTGATAGATATTGTACTCGTAATCGTTTCTGCTAAAGCCCATTCCAGTCGTTGCATTTGCCTGCGGATCAATATCGATGAGTAAAACTTTTTTTTCGGCGACGGCTAAGGATGCGGCTAAATTTACCGCCGTAGTCGTCTTTCCGACGCCGCCTTTTTGATTTGCTATGGTTATAACTTCACACATATTTTTTTCCAGATTTTGTTTTGATTTATTTTACAAAAAACTTACTTTGTATAAGTTTAGTTTGCGCTTTAAATTTTCTGAATGCTTTTTACAGCGCATACGCTGAGCTTTTGTTTAAAATTTAATAAATCTACCTAAGAGAAAAAATCCTTCGTCCGCCTATATCCAAAGAGCCGTCAGATAGGAGTTTGGCGTCTTTGAGCGCTACCTCTTCGCCCTCAAAGTGCGTGATAAATTCTCTTGATTTTTCAAATTCGCCCTCAAATTTTTTAAAAACCTCCACCCAAGACGGAGCCGTTTGCAGCCTCTTGCAAAACTCCCCGACCGCGGCGCTAGGACTCACGTCTATGTCTAAAATTCCGGCGTTTTCGGGCGCGTTTTTTAGATTTATACCCATGCCGCAAACGTAAATTTCGCCGACCTTCGTCGTCAAAGTTCCACCTATTTTTTTATCGCCGACGTAAAAATCATTCGGCCATTTTAGCCAGATTTGAGAGCCGCGAGCCGCGAGTACTTCGCGCATTATCACCGAAAAGTAAATCGACGCCGACTCGCCTTTTAGATCGCCGGGTAGCGCCGTTTCGCTCATGCAAAACGAAAAAAATAGATTGCCCTCCAGCCCGCTCCACGCGTTGTTTCTGCTGCCTATGCCTTGCGTTTGCTCCTTTGCCACTAGCGCAAAAGGCGGCCGTATTTCGCCGTTTCGCAGTCCTTCGACTAAAACTTTTTGCGTAGAAGGGACGCTATCTGCAAACTCTATTCTCAAATTTTATTCCTTTTTAAATTTTGGTTCATTTTACATTGCGAGCGCATTAGTATCGTTAAATTTACAAGGCAAACTTTGCTCGGCTCAAATTTACGACACTATATCGCCCATGCTAAGGCGCTTACCGTTTAGATACGCGCTAGCGTCCACGGGCTTTTTGCCTGGCTCTTGCACCGTCTCTATACATAAAGCACCCTCCCCGCACGCGACGTAAATGTAATATTTGCCGTCAAATATGATTTCGCCGGGCCTTCGGCGCTCATCCTCGCGTCCACTGAGATATTTTAAATCCAAAATTTTTAACCCGCTAGATAGATAAATCCCCGGCCAGGGCGTTAGTGCGCGAAATTTATTATAAATTTGCCGTGCGCTCTCCTCAAAGCTAAAAAGCCCGTCAGATTTTGCGATTTTTTTACAGTGCGTAGCCTGTGCGTCATCTTGCTTGATCGGCGTCAAATTTACGAAATTTTGCAGTACTCGCACTATCAGCTCGCCCGCCAAATCCCCAAGCTCGCTAAACAGCTGCGCCGCCGTCTTATCCTCGCAAGGCGTGTAGGCAAAATCAAGCATATCGCCCGTGTCAAGCCCTGCATCCATCAGCATCGCCGTCACGCCCGTCTGCTTTTCGCCCGCCAAGATCGCGCTTTGGATCGGGCTTGCACCGCGGTATTTAGGCAGGATCGAGGCGTGCAAATTTATACAAGGCGCGATGTTAAGCACGCTTTGCGGCAAAATTTTACCGTATGCGGCAACCACTATAAAATCAGGTTTTAAGTCTTTTATCTGCGCTGCGACCACCTCGTCTTTTAAACTCGCAGGCTGAAAGATCGGCAGGGCAGGTAGATACTGCTGCGCATAAACTTTAACCTCGCTCGGAGTTAAAATTTGCTTCCTGCCGACAGGCTTATCGGGCTGCGTAAAGACGGCCGCGATCTGAAATTTCGCCTCAGTAAGTGCGCGCAAAATTTTAGCCGCATATTCGGGCGTTCCCATAAAAACTATCTTCATTTTTTTCCTTTAAATTTAGCCGCATCACGGCGCAAGCGATCGCGCGGGCGCTAATCGTGCTCGCAATAAATTTTACGCAGATCACGGGGCAAACACGGATCCACACTCGCGCGCCTTATTTGACGGCGGACTGATTTTTATCCTCGGATCCGTCCGGCCAAGGCCAAAAAGCGCACGGATCTTCGGACCAATAAATCTTTGCAGACGGTTTTGCCCCCAGCTCATCAAGGCTAATCTTGCCGTCACGATTAGCATCGAGTCTCTTAAATTCCGAGCCTGAGCGCAGATTTAGCTCTGCTCTCAGCCCAGACGGCACCTCGCTCGCCATCCACTCCTGCAAGCTCAGCGCGCCGCCACGATCCTTGTCGTTAAAGTCCATAAAATTCGGCACCGGATCAGCGGGATCGCAACCGTATGCGCTGAGGCATAAAAGCACAAGGGTAAAAATTTTATTCATTTCACCTTCTTAAATTTTATCTTTTTGCGGCGTTTGCGAGCGATAAACATAAAATTTACCCGCATATTCGGGCACGCTTAAAACCTACATTCGCAAAAGCCATCTGCGGTGCGGCTTTTGGCGCAACCTACAGCTCCTTTTTAAGCAGCTCAAGCAGGTTAAATTTTAGCTCGTTTATATTTTGTCCCGTAGCCGAAGATATCGGCATCACGAAAAACGGCTTAGCGGCGTCAAACTCATAAATATTTTGTTTAAATTTCATCTCACCCGCCGTGCCTACAAGCCCCAAATGCGACAAAAACGCGTCAAATTTTTCCTGCAAATTTTCGGCCGCGTCCGCGCGAGTTAGGGCGATCGCGTAGTCTCTTTTTGCAAGCTCTCCGGAAAATTTTGCCGTCTCGGCCCTCAGCGCGTCAAACTGCTCCTCAAGGCTGCGGTAGTTTGCAAGATCAAGCATAAAAAGCAAAATTTTCGTGCGCTCGACGTGTTTTAAAAACTGCGCGCCAAGCCCGCGCCCTTCGCTTGCGCCCTCTATGATGCCCGGGATATCGGCCATGACAAAGCCGCTGTATTCGTCCACCTCGACGAGTCCGAGCTTTGGCGTGAGCGTGGTAAACTCGTAGTTTGCGATCTGGGGTTTAGCGTTTGAGACGGTTGAGATTAGCGTGCTTTTGCCCACGTTTGGAAAGCCCACTAGCCCCACGTCGGCGATGAGTTTTAGCTCTAGTCTCACCTCGCGCGTCTGCCCCTCTAGGCCTTTTTGCGCGTATTCGGGGGCTTGATTAATTGAGCTTTTAAAGTGCACATTGCCAAGCCCGCCTTTGCCGCCTTTTAAAAATAGCTCGCACTGCCCCTCGCTAGTTAAGTCGCAAAGCAGTTCGCCCGTCTTGGCATCTAGTACCGCGGTGCCGGGAGGCACGATGAGCTCGAGGTGTTCGCCCCTTTTGCCGTGCATTCTGCGCCCCGTGCCCGCTTCGCCGTCTTGAGCGCGCATAGCTTTTTTGCCTTTATACGCCGCCAGCGTGTGGGTATTGTTATCGGCGACAAAATATACGTCGCCGCCGTCGCCGCCGTCGCCGCCGTCCGGTCCGCCTAAAATCACGTGTTTTTCGCGGCGAAAGCTCACTGAGCCGGCCCCGCCGTGCCCCGAGCTTAGGGTTAAATTTACGCTATCTATAAACATTTTTTGCCTTATTTTTTAAATTTTATTTCATTATTTTCGGTTCGTAATTTTGCGAAATTTTCGGATTATATCGGTTTATTGATTAAAATTTGATTTGCCGCAAACTTTAAACGATTTGCCATGCACCGTTATTTATGCGGATCGTTTGCGGTAAATTTTCACGTTTTGGATCGAATTTCAAAATTTGGCGAATAGCGCAGCGGTCGTTTCTAATACGAGATTTTTTGATAAATTTTAAATCTTTTCTAAGAGAGTTGGGATAGCGAAGCCGTTTTGAGCGAGAAAAACTTTTAGATTTCATGAAAATTGAGCTATTTTAAATTTAAAAAAGGGGCTTTCGCCCCAAGGGTTATGCAGCTGGATAAACAGAAACTTTTTTTCTATTTTTATCTAGTCTTTCGAATTTAACGAAACCGTCGATTAGCGCGAAAATCGTGTGATCTTTGCCTAGACCGACGTTGCTGCCCGCGTGAGTAGCGGTACCGCGCTGGCGGATAATGATGTTACCCGCGCGAACGAATTCGCCGCCGAATTTTTTAACGCCTAAGCGTCGTCCGATGGAATCTCGGTTATTTTGGGTTGAGCCTTGACCTTTTTTGTGTGCCATATCAGTTCCTTTTTAAATTAAACTTACTCGTCTCACTTCGATATACTTCGTTGAAAATTCGATATTTGATACTCACGACCCATGCGGTCGCTGCGTTCAAATCCCGATTTTCGTCTCGTCTATCTTTGCGATACATCGCGATCGGCTTATTGGCCTGCGATACTTACGACTTTTACGCGCGTAAACTGTCTTCTAAAACCGCGTTTTAGTTTTGAGTCTTTGCGTCTGCGTTTTTTGTAAATAACGACTTTTTTATCCTTGCCCTCGTTTACGACTTCAAGAACGACTTTCGCACCCTTTACGAACGGCGCGCCTACCTTTACTTCACCGTCGTTTACGCACAAAACGTCCGTAATCTCGACTGATGATTTTGCTTCAGCACTGAAATGGTCAAGCTTAAGATATTCGCCTTCGCTGACGCGATACTGCTTGCCGCCGTGCTTAAATATAGCGTATTTTGACATACTCTACCTTTCTAAATTTGGTAAGACCAAAAAGCGCTTTTGGATTTCAAAAGACTTGGGGAGCTTTGTTGGTTGTAAGAGACGGATAATACCCAAAAATTTATAAATTTTGGTTTAATGTCCTAGCTTTTAAAATTTCGTCCGCCAAGTTTTTAGGTCACGCGCAAGAGCAAAAATCCTTCTTAAACTTTCCGTCGTAGCGTAAAATTTAACCTCCTTTTCGGTATAATCACCCAAATTTAAGCAAATTTGAGCCAAAACGCTCGGCAAAATAAATTTAGGACGAAAATGGCAGGCGAAGACCAAGAAAAAACCGAAGAACCCACCTCCAAAAAGATCGAAGACGCGCGCAAGGACGGCAACGTCCCCAAAAGCCAGGATTTAGCCGGCTTCGTCACGCTTGCGGTCGCGATCTTCGTCGTGGTGGCGCTTCTTGGCTTTATCGGCGATCAGTTTTTCACGCTATACAACTACTATCAAAGCCTCATCGGGCAGGAATTTACGCGCAAGCTGCTCTTTAGCGTCGCGATCACGACGATATTTCGCACGCTGCTCATCATCCTGCCTATCGCCGTTTGCATCGCGATCGCAGGCGTCGTCGCTAATCTCATGCAGTTTGGATTTATATTTACAACCAAGCCTTTGGAGCCGAATTTAAACAAAATCAACCCGCTAAAAGGGCTCAAAAATCTCTTTTCGCTCAAAAAGCTGATAGACGGCATCAAAATGGTACTAAAAGTCACGGCGGTTTTTACGGTCGGATTTTTGATGTTTTTTAGCTTCATCAAAGAGCTACCCCATACGCTGTTTTTCTCGATGGCGGCGCAGCTAGCGTGGCTAAAAGAAAAGATGCTGATTTTAGCCGCCGTGATGCTCATCGTGATGTTTATCATCGGGCTTCTTGACGTGCTGATCGTGCGTTTTCAGTATTTTCGCGACCTGCGCATGAGCAAGCAAGAAATCAAGGACGAGTACAAACAGATGGAGGGCGACCCGCAGGTAAAAGGTCGCATCCGCCAGCTGCAAATGCGAGCCGCGCGCAACAGAATGATGCAAAATATCCCGCAAGCAGACGTCATCATCACCAACCCGACCCACTACGCCGTCGCCCTTCGCTACGATAAAACAAAGGAAAAAGCGCCCGTGATCCTCGCTAAAGGCGTGGATTTTCTAGCGCTTCGCATCAAACAAATCGGAGTACAAAATAACGTCAAAATCGTCGAAAATCCGCCGCTAGCGCGCGAGCTATATAAGATGTGCGAGGTAAACGATATGATCCCTGCGGAGCTCTTTCGCGCCGTCGCCGAGGTGCTAAGCTTCGTCTACATGAGCGACAAACAAAAATTCGGCGATAGGCTGAAGTGAAAATTAAATTTAACCTTTTGGCTGTAAATTTGAAGCCAAATTCGGAATCAAATTTGCGCCGCTCAAATTTGGATAAATTTTAGAATTTTACTCGCCGAGACCCACACCGCAAAAATGCTAAATTTGATTTGGTTAAATTTAGCGTTGTACATTAAATTTAGTTTTCTTGTTAAGGGGGAAGGGGCTTGAATTACAAAGTCGCTCCCCACACCCTTTAATCCCCCTCCCCCTACGACGCTTTAAGGTGGCGACACTGCTTTGCTTGCGCAAAGCGTCGCAAGTTTAAATTTACATTTTAAATGTGCGGGTCTCGGCGACTCAAATTTATAAATTTAATGTCAAATTTGAACGTAAAAAAGTTAAGGCACAGTATTTTTGTTCTAGACGAGGCGCTTTTAAATTTGGCGACGGGAGTTACCTTGTCGGTAATGACCGAGCCAAATTTAAAAGTAACGAAGTATAGGACAAAAAGACAAGCCGCAAAGGCAGCTTGTCTAAAAGTAAGATTATTTAATAAATCCGTAAAGGTTAGCCAACACCCAACCCACTGCGCACGAGCTAAACACGCCGATAAGACCCGGGATGATGAAGCTATGGTTGATGACGTATTTACCGATGTGCGTAGTACCCGAGCGGTCAAACTGGATCGCCGCAAGGTCGCTCGGATAAGTAGGAAGGATAAAGTATCCGTAGCAAGCCGTAGCAAACGCGACGATGATGCCTGGATCCACGCCGATCTGAACGGCAAGCGGTACGAACGTCGCGGCGGCTGCGGCTTGAGAGTTTAGAAACTTAGAAATCAGCATGCCTACGACGATATACATCCACGGATAAGCCTTCATCACCTCTCCTAGCGAGCCTTTTAGCATCTCGATATGAGAGTGAAACATCGTATCTGCCATCCAGCTAATGCCGTAGATCGCGACAAGCGCAACCATACCGCTGTGGAAAATCTCGTTTTGAGCGATCTTAGCAGCCTTGATGCCTGAGTAGATCATCATGATAGAAGCGGCCAGTAGCATGAAAATTTGGATCGTATCGACCATGCCTAGAGGGGCGGTCTTTTTCATAGTATCTTTTACTACGATGCTAGCGTTTGCGACGGTTTCGGTTTTGCCCTCTTTAGTGATAACTACGTTGCCGTCTTGAAGCACGATGGTTTGAGTTACTTTTTTGTCTTTATCTAGGACTTCTACGTTAGTAAATTTAGTAGCGTCTTTTACTTTATTGTCTTTTACGTTTGAGATGACTTTGCTATCATCTACGGTAGAGACTACTTGTCCGTCTTTTACGGTGATGTTTTTAACTACTTTTTTATCCACTACGATTTCGATAGATTTACCCGGGACGTCGCTAGTCCAGCTAGGGCGAAGCTGTTTATAGTAGCCTAGAACCGCCACGATAGCGATGGTAGCTAGGAATATCCACATTATATTCCATTGCTTTTTAGGCAGATGAACGCCGACTAGCGATTTAGAATCGTCTGAGCCGTAGATGTATTTTCTTTGCTCCGGATCTTTAATTTTTTCTTGAAATTCAGGGTCTTTATCGAGGTCTTTTCCTCTAAATACGGAAAAAGTACCGATGCAAAGCACGCCTATGAAGGTAGCCGGAATCGTAACTTTAAGCAAATCTACATAGCTAGTAAAGCCGTCGATATGAACAGTGCCCGTACCTAGCAAAACCGCGACCATAGATACACCCGCAACCGAAACCGGGCTAGCGATGATGGCTAACTGAGACGAGATCGTGGTAGCAGCTAGCGGTCTTTCCGGACGGATACCGCTTTTCATCGATACATCGTAAATGATCGGTAGCAGCGTATAAACCGTGTGTCCGGTACCGCATAGAACCGTTAGCGTCCAGCCGCAAACCGGAGCTAGATAACAAACTAACTTGGGATGCTTTCTAAGCGCTTTTTCCGCAATTTGAAGCATAACGTCAAGACCGCCCGCGGCTTGCAAAGTAGCGCTTGCTACGACGACGGCTAGGATCGTAAGGATAACGTCGATAGCGGGTTTGCCCGGCTTCATATCAAATGCAAATACCAAGATAACAAGACCGATGCCTCCTAGTACACCCAGCGCCATACCGCCTTTTTTAGCGCCGTAGAACAGACATCCGAGTACGACTATTAGTTGGAGAGTGAACTGCGTGCTTTCACTCAAACTGGTTAGAAATTCCATTTTTTCTCCTTTTAGGAAATTACGGTGCGATTATATAAATATTAAAATTAAATACTAATAAAAAAATTAAAAATACATTCGTATATATTAATCTAGCGTTTAATAATAAATTTTATCCATTCCATAAATTTAAAAGTTAAATGCCCTTTTTAAATGCGTTTAAAAGAAAAATTTGTATATAATCCTAAGATAAAAAATTAATAATTATACTTAAGGAGCAAACATGCAAATTCCTATTCACTACGGCAAAGAGGATATCATCGAACTAAATGTTCCACAGAAAAATTTACTAGGCGTTTTTAACCCCAACCCCGTGGCTAAATTTGACGAAACGGCGCTCATTGCAAAGGCTCTGGCAAATCCGATAAATCAAAAAAGCTTTGACGAGTTTATAGCAGGCGACGAAAAGATCGTAATTATCGTAAACGACGGCACAAGACCTACGCCGACGGCCAAAGTTTTAAAGCAAATTTACCCAAAAATCCGCGATAAAAATAAAACCTTCATCATCGCCACGGGCTGCCACAGAGAGGGCACGCTAGAAGAGTACGAGATGATCTTCGGCAAAGAAATTTACGCGGAGATTAGCGCCAAAGGCGAAGTATGCGACCACGACTCGAAAAAAGACGAGATGAGCTATCTAGGCGAATCCAAAAACGGCACGCAGATGTATCTAAACAAAATCGTGGCAGAAGCCAAAAAGGTAATCGTTATAGGCTCGGTCGAACCGCACTATTTCGCGGGCTACACTGGCGGACGAAAGGCGTTTTTACCAGGCGTCGCCAAATACGAAACCATCGAGCAAAACCACAAACTAGCCCTTAGCTCCGACGCTCAGGCGCTGCGCTTAGAGGGCAATCCCGTGCATGAAGATATGATCGACGCGATGAAAGTTCTAGCTCACATCGACGTTTTTTCGATCCAGACGGTGCTTGATAGCGAGCACGGCGTATATTACGCAAGCGCGGGCGATCTAAACGACAGCTTTTACGACTGCGTAAAAAAGGCCGACGAGGTCTTTTGCGTAAATATCCCGCGCAAAGCAGATATCGTGATCTCGGTCGCGCCCTACCCTATGGACGTCGATCTCTATCAAGCGCAAAAGGCCTTAGATAACGGCAAACTAGCGCTTGCTAAGGACGGGATTTTGATAATGGTCGCAAAGTGCCGCACGGGCATCGGTCCAAAGCCGTTTTTTAACCTAATGGCGTCCGCACCGACTCCGCAAGAGGTGCTGGAAAAAATTTCAAACGAATTTCACCTAGGCTATCACAAGGCCGCTAAAATGGCCGAAATTTCGCTCTGGGCGCAGACCTGGGCGGTGAGCGAGCTTAGCGACGATGAGATGCGAGCCGTTCACCTAAAACCGTATCATGATTTGCAAAAGGCCCTAGACGACGCGCTCGCGCAAAAAGGCGCGGACACCGGGATCATCATCTTGCCGTTTGGCTCGATGACCGTGCCTAAGGTTTAAGCTTGGCGAAATTTCTTTACTACGACGCGAGCGCAGGTATCAGCGGCGATATGAATTTAGGCGCGCTGGTGGATCTGGGCGCGGATTTTAGCTATCTTTGCGCCCAGCTTGCTAAGCTAAATTTAGCTAGCGAGTTTTACCTACGCAAGCGCAAAGTGCTAAAATGCGGTATCTCCGCAACCAAAATAGACGTCGTTTGCGCGACAAATCGGGATCAAATTCCGCTTGGCGTCTCGGGTGCTAAATTTAGCCCGCGCCAAAATTTAAAAGGCAAAATTCACGGCGCCGAATTTAGAGCGGATAAGCCCGCCCAAAACCGCCCGCATCCGCGAAATTTCGCGCAAATTTTAGAGCTTATCGAGAGTTCTAGACTAAGCGCTTTCGTAAAAAAAACCGCAAGCGAAATTTTTAGCGTTATCGCGCGAGCCGAGGCCAAAATCCACGGCACTAGCGTAGAGCAAGTACATTTTCACGAAGTGGGCGCGATAGATAGCATCGCGGACGTAGTGGGCGCGGCTATCTGCTTGGAGGCTTTGGGCGCGCCGCAAATTTTTGCTTCGCCTATCGAGCTTGGCGGCGGTTTTGCGCATTGCGATCACGGCAGGCTGGCCGTACCGGCGCCTGCGGTTTGCGAAATTTTAAAAGGCGCGCAAGTAAGCTTAGGGCGGGCGAATTTCGAGATGACTACGCCCACAGGAGCGGCGATTTTAAAGGCCTGCGCGCTAAATTTAAGGGAGCAAGACCGCCGCGAGTCGCCGCGAAATTTTAAAATTTTAAGCACGGGCTACGGCGCTGGCGATAAAGACGTCGCAGATTTTGCCAACGCGCTTCGCGTGATACTTTGCGAAACGAGCGAGGATTTAGGCTTGAGCGATGAGCAGAATTTAAGCGCGCAGGCTGGCTACGGCAAGCTTTGCGAGCGGATTTTAATCTCCACCAATATCGACGATATGGACGCCGAGAGCTTTGCCTTTGCGTGCGATATTTTGCGAGATAGCGGCGCGCTGGACGTGTTTAGCAGGTCTATTTTTATGAAAAAGGGACGCGCGGGCTTTGAGCTAAACGCGCTGTGCCGCAAGAGGGACGCCGCACGGATAAAGGGGCTTATTTTCGCGCATACGACGGCAATCGGAGTTAGAGAGTGCGCCGTGAGGAAAACCGAGCTTGCGCGCGAGTTTTGCGAGGTAGAGACCAAATACGGCAAAATAAGGCTTAAAATTTCGCGCGGCCGAGCTTGCGGTTTTAACGCCGAGCAAAATTTGACGGATGAAAATTTAGTCCGAAATTACCCCGAAATTTTAAAAATCAAGCCCGAATTCGAAGGCTGCAAAAAAGCCGCGCAGAGATTTCAAACGACGATCCGCGAGGTTAGAAACGAGACTTTAAAAAAATATGACGAAACTAGAAATTCTAAAAAATGATATAAAAAAGCTGGAAAATTTAGCCGTAGCGTTTAGCGGCGGCGTGGATAGCTCGCTACTGCTGCGCGTTGCCGCCGATACGCTAGGCCAGCGCGCGGTGGCGATCACGCTAAAATCGCCCTATATGTCGGGGCGCGAGATAAAAGAGGCGGTGGAATTTACCCGTACTTACGGCATCAGGCACGAAATTTTAGAGCTAGACGCGCCCGAAGCGGTAAAAAATAATCCGCAAGATCGCTGCTACGTCTGCAAAAAGGCGGTTTTTACGCGGCTAATCGAGCTAGCAAAACATCTAGGCTTTACAAACGTCGCCGACGGCACGAACCTAGACGATCTTGGCGAATACCGCCCCGGGCTCAAAGCAAAAGACGAGCTTGGCGTACTTTCGCCGCTTAAAGGCCTCAAAAAATCAGAGATTAGAGAGCTTAGCCGCGAGCTTGGACTGCCGACCGCGGACAAGCCCAGCTACGCGTGCCTTCTGACGCGTTTGCCGCACGATAGGGAGTTTTCCGCGGAGGAAATTTCGCTCGTGGAGCGAGTCGAAAATCTGCTAATCTCGCACGGATTTTTAAACGTTCGCGCGCGCTTTGACGGTAAAGCCTTTAAGCTGCAAATGGGAGCGAGCGAGACGAGGCGCTTTTGCGCGGGAGATTTTAGCGCCGTCGTGCGCGAGATCGCCGCGCTTGGCGAGTATGAAATTTTGCTTGATTTAAAGGGGCTTCGCGGGGAGATTTTAAATGACGAATGATGAGGCTTTAAATTTCATCCGAGCCGTAAAATCGGGCGAAAAAAGCGAGCGCGAGGCGATAGAGTTTTTACGGGATTTTCCTTTTAGCGACGTGGGCTGCGCCAAAATCGACACTCAGCGCGCCCTGCGAAACGGCGCAGGCGAGGTGATCTACGGCGAGGGTAAAACGGATGATGAAATTTTACGCATCGCAGAGGCGATCGGCGCGAGGCGGCAAAATATCCTGATCACGCGCACGAACGAGCAGGTTTTCGAGCAGGTGCGCGAAATCTTACCGCAGGCGGAGTTTAACGCTCGCGGCCGCGTCGTCACCGTCAATTTTAAAGAGCCAGCGCTCACGCAAAGCTACATCGCGATAGTATCTGCCGGCACCGCCGACGGCGCGGTCGTGGAAGAGGCGTACGAGACAGCGAGATTTCTAGGCAACGACGCGCGCAAATTTAGCGACGCGGGCGTGGCGGGACTGCATAGGCTGATCGCAAATTTAGAGCAGATACGCGGTGCAAAGGTCGTCATCGCGGTGGCGGGCATGGAGGGTGCGCTAGCTAGCGTGCTGGCGGGTCTTGTTAGCGTGCCGGTGATCGCGGTGCCCACCAGCGTGGGATACGGCGCGAGCTTCGGCGGGCTGGCGGCGCTGCTAGCGATGCTAAACAGCTGCGCAAACGGTGTCAGCGTCGTAAATATCGACAACGGCTTTGGCGCCGCATATAACGCGAGCCTGATAAATCATCTCTGAATTTACGCCCGCCGCGCGAGGCAAATTTAACGGCTAAATTTAAAAGGAAAGCGTTGCGAGGGGAAAATTTAAGCGAGCAAAAAACTGGGCTGAAAGACGCAGCAAAGCGCATGCAAAAGCCGCAAACGAGGCAAAGCGCGCGGATGAGGCTAGCATTTTTAGCCGCGGCTGGCGTGCTTTTGGCGGTCGAAATTTACATCGCGATCTGCGTAAAGGGCGGCTTCGTGCGCCACTACGCGGGCGACGTTTTGGCCGTTATCTTGCTTTATGCTTTGGCGCGGGCTATTTTTAGCGAGCCGCCTTTAAATTTCCCGCTTAAAATTTTCGCGTTCGCGGCGGCTTTGGAGCTTGCGCAGTATTTTGGCGCGGTGCAAATTTTAGGCATAGAAAATAAAATTTTAAAAGTAATGATCGGCGGGACGTTTGATTTTGCCGACCTGCTCTGCTACGCTGCGGGCTGCGTCCTAGCAGGCGCGTATGAAAAATTTGAAAAAAGGAGAAGCGATGGATAAAGAAAAAGCCGTGCAAAAGATGACCGAAGTTATGGCAAAATTCGTCGGCTACACGGGCAAGGTGTTGCCTGACGACGTGACGGCGAAGCTACGGGAGCTTAGCAAATGCGAGACGCAGCCGCTGGCAAAGGAGATCTACAAAACGATGTTTGAAAACCAGCGCCTAGCTAAGCAGCTAGACCGTCCATCCTGTCAGGATACGGGCGTGATTCAGTTTTTCGTGCGCTGCGGCGCGAACTTCCCGCTCATCGGCGAGCTTGAGGAGCTGCTGCGAGAGGCGGTGCTACGAGCTACGCGCGAGGCTCCGCTGCGTCACAACAGCGTCGAGACATTTGACGAGTACAACACCGGCAAAAACGTCGGTAAGGGCACGCCGAGCGTATTTTGGGAGATCGTACCGGGTAGCAGCGAGTGCGAGATACACACCTATATGGCGGGCGGCGGCTGTAGCCTGCCCGGCAAGGCAACCGTACTGATGCCGGGCATGGGCTACGAGGGGGTCGTGAAATTCGTCATGGACATAATGACCAGCTACGGCATAAACGCCTGTCCGCCGCTGTTAGTAGGCGTAGGCGTGGGCACCTCGATCGACGTGGCGTCGCTGCTATCTAAAAAAGCGCTGATGAGACCTCTTGGCTCGCGTAATCCAAACGACCACGCCGCGCTAACCGAAAAGCTGCTCGAAGAGGGCATCAATAAAATCGGCCTAGGTCCGCAAGGCATGAGCGGCGCAAGCTCGGTGATGGGCGTGCATATCGAGAACTGCGCCCGCCACCCAAGCGTCATCGCTGTCGCCGTAAACGTGGGCTGCTGGTCGCACCGCAAAGGCCATATCGTCTGGGACGAGCAGCTAAGCTTTGCCATAAAATCGCACAAGGAGTTCGCGCTATGAGTAAGAAAATTTTAACCACGCCGATCAAGGCCGAGGATCTAGCGGATATCAAGATCGGCGACGTGATATACCTCAGCGGACACATCGTCACCTGTCGCGATGTGCCGCACAGACGCGTCGTAGAGGAGGGCCGCGAGCTGCCGCTAGATATCAGAGGCGGCGCGATCCTGCACGCGGGGCCGATCATCAGAAAAACGGACGATGGCGGTAAAGAGGGCTTTGAGATGGTCTCCGTGGGGCCGACTACGAGCATGCGGATGGAGAAATTCGAACGCGAGTTTATCGCTAAAACGGGCGTGCGTCTGATAGTGGGCAAAGGCGGCATGGGCGAGGGCACGATGAGCGGCTGCAAGGAGTTTGGCGCGATACACTGCGTATTTCCGGCAGGCTGCGCGGTGGTCGCCGCGACGCAGGTCGAGGAGATCGAGAGCGCGGACTGGACGGAGCTTGGGATGCCCGAGACGCTGTGGAAGTGCCGCGTGAAGGAGTTTGGCCCGCTCATCGTCTCAATCGACGCGCACGGAAATAATCTTTTTGAGCAGAACAAGGTCAAATTTAACGAGAAAAAGGACGCGGCGCTGGCTGAAATTTTACCGCAGGTCGGGTTTATAAAGTAGCTAAATTTTGGCGGCTCGCGCTTTAAATTCTTGCGTGTTGTCGCTAAATTTTAAAATTTAGCGCTCTAACGAGAGGCAAATTTAAGAGCTTTGGGCGGATAGCGCGGACATAATCGATTAATAAAACAGTCGGTATGGCTAATCGCGTGGATAAATTTTAAAAACTTAGACCCGCAAAGCCGCTATTTTAAAGCGCGGGCTAAAAGCGCGCTAATTTCGCCGAAGCTCTTTCGTAAATTTGGCCTACGCGCTATTTTTTCTCCGCAAATTTCACGCTTGCATAGAGGTAGCTTGCAAGCCCTAGCGCGCCGGCCTTGCCTGATTTTAGGTATGAGCGCAAATTAGCTAAAACAAAGTCTTGGCGGCTTAAATTTGCGTCCGCAACGCAACCAAAAGGCAAAATATAAATATAAAGCAAACAAAAAGAAATACCAAAATCTACGGCGGCGGCGACGGCTGCGGGACTACGGATACAAATCTGATCCAAAGCAAGCTTGGTGTCCGTATAAGCGCAGTTAAAAGAGATTTCGGATTTTTACGACGGCGGAAGCGTAGGCGATGCAGATATTTTTTATTTACTAAAAGTCGCAAGCCAAACGCGATATATGAGGCGTCAGGCTCGGACGCGATCTAAATTTAGCCGCCGTTTACGGATAAATTTAAGCCAAATTTAACGGCTCAAACAGCAAAATTTATCCATTAATTAACAATACAAAAAAAGGAAAAATTTGGGCAAAACGACTTTTACGGTTGTATTTTTCTGCGCTTGCGCGCTGTTTTTGGCGGCGGTAGGATATTTTGTTTTGGGCGTTTTGGCGAAATTTTATACTTTTATCAAATTTGCCGCGCGCCTTTGCTTGCAGGACCCTAAATTTAGCCTCGCCATGTTCGCGTCCACGTTCATCTTATCGCTTTATATCGTGCTAGTTTCGCAAAATATCATTTTTGATTTTACTTGGAGCGCCTGGGCAAATATTTTTGGCGGGCCGGCTTCCGGATTGCTTTTAGATGCGCTACTTTTTGGATTTTCGCTGATTGCAAGGCTAGAGGAGCGGTATTTTTACGTTTTTTCGTTTCGCTTGGCGCTTTTAGAGCTGCCTTGCGGGCTTGTTACGGCGATAATTTCAAGGGATATTTTTAGCATTTACGTCCCGTGCGCGCAGATTTTGCTCGTATTTTGCGTATATTTTGACTTTTTATGCCTAAGCGCGGCGAAAGCAAACGCAAAGCTGCTAGATGATTTAAGCGCAAAAAATGACTTAAGCAAATCAGAAAAACTAGCCAAAGAGGCGCTAGAGCGGCTCTCAAACTTGCCAGGCAAAGAGGAAGCATTGCTGAGAGCAAACATTATCCGCATGAAAATGAAGCAAATGCGCCGCGCGGGTTAAATTTATGATTTTAGCTGTTTAAATTTAGCGTTTCTCGCGTCAAACGGTCCAATTTACAAGCTTTACCGCCTAGCATAAGGGCGCGATAAAATCCGCCTGAAAAACGCAGCCGTTTGGCGAGCCCTAAGCAAAACAAACGCCCACAGCTGCCTACAAATCTGTATAATAAGATATGCCGACATCATCACGCAAAAATTCGCAATACCAAAGCCGATCAATTCATAGTAAAAAAATAGTTCAAATCTTATCTGCATCGTAAACTCTCGCGTCGGCCGATAAGTGTGCCATATCCAATAGCCAGAGAAAAAATCATTAAGTCCGCCAAATACCAAAAAGCATACGATAAGCGCAAATAAAATAATGCCTTGCGAAAGTGCTTGGGCGTTGCTTTTGCTTCCCTCAAGCCTGCCGGTAGCTCCTTTTGCCACGCCGTAAAGTCCCGCAAACAGCAAACAAACGAGCATAAAAAAGCATAAATAGCTAAGATGAAACGCCGCTACATCGCCAAAGGCAGTTTTAGTCTGCGCCGTGCTTATAGCAGGATAAAAATCCGCCATAAACGTCGTAAATTCTCTAAAAACCGTGTGAGCAGACAAGATGTTTTCGGGCACGGCAAATAAGCTCAAAGCAACCAAAGCGTAAGCGCCCAAGCTAATGAAAAAGGCGGTTTTAAGCTTCCTTGCGGCTAGTCTTAATCTTGCTTTTAATCTTATAGCCTTATTTTTCGGCTCCATAACTGCGACCTTTTAGCGATTTTTGAGCGCATTATATCATCTTCTTGAAGTCTTCCTTGCCCAAATTTACGCTCTTTATATGCCGCCTATTTGACTTTACGCGGTTTAATCCAGCCTGCTTTTGGCAAAAACTAAAATTTAGGCGCCGTTTGCGCGTATCTTTGAGCAAGTTTGTTTGCCGCGACCGACTTTAAAGCTAGGCAACCCGTCCGCAATCAATAATCGCGCTTTTTGCATAAGTTTTATTTTAGATTTGCTGCGATATTTATTTTTTGACCTCCTTGCGTAATCTTGGCAAAATACTTAAAACGCCATTTGTACGGCTATTTTACGGGCATCAGCTGTAACGGCGCTAACTGTTTTACGTATCTTGCAAGACCTGTCTGCTTCTTTGATGCCTTTTGCCGATTTGCCCGCGCTAGCGGAGTCATAGCAGCTTTTCTATCGCTTGGAGTTTTAAATTTAGGCTCAAGATAAGGTAAAAACTTTCGCAGACGTTTTTCTTAGAGCGAGTGCATCCCATTGACAGCAAATGAAGTGAAGTTAAATGCGAGAAGTATGATTTTGACGAAGCTCTTAAAGCGGCTGACGTAGAGAAGTTAAAAATAAGTATATACGTTCCCAAATTTTAGATAATAAATTTAGAGAAGTTCTCAAGTATTTAGCAAAGGAAATAGAAGCTGCTAAAATAGCAAATCTAACCGGTTTTCCAGGCGAAATTTTCGGCACATTAGCTTACTTGTTTAAGTAGATAAAAAACCGCTTTTACTTCAATTTACTTACTATTTTACGATAAGCTGACGATAAAACCGTATAAATACATTGAAATTTTTAGCTGCGACTTACTTTGCTACCGCCCCCCCCAAAGGGCTACTGGTATAGCAAAGTAGAGCAAAAGAAGATATGCTAAGCATGGATTTCTAAATTTAAAGGAATTTTCTTAGGCGTAGTGACGGCGGCAATCGTAGGGAAGTTGAGAAAAAGAGAATTTATACCTTATCTTAAAGAGTGTATTCTGCTCTACATCGCGGTGTTTTTAGCTTTTTAAGAAGTGGCTACAAGCGTAAAGAGTTTAGATATAGCACTAAAACTACGCAATAAAACTTATGTCAGAACTATTGAAATTGACAAGAGAAAATTCGCTTAAGTTGCCTTAAACTAAAAATATTAAGAAAATTTTTGTAGTTATCTTACGTTATGAGTGGTGCCCCGTGTAGGGTTCGAACCTACGACCCCATCATTAAGAGTGATATGCTCTACCA